>CALVIU010000008.1 GCA_944331835.1 uncultured Bacilli bacterium
TTATTTTGTATTATATTTTATTAATTATATTATTTTAATAGTTATTTTTTATCATATTTATATTATTAAGTGATACGAAAGTTATCCACGTATTTTGTGGATTGTTGATAAAATGTGGATAACTATCAATTTTTATCAACACAATTAACAACATACTATCAACATGCCTGTGGATAAATTGTTGGTATGTTGTTTATGTTATTTTTAAATTGTTGATAGTCTGGATAAGTCTATTTTTGTCAGATTTTGTCGAACTTTTTTTGTTGTTAATTTTGGGGATAAGTAATTTTGATAATTTTTCTCTTTTAATTTTTTCAAAAATGGTTTACAATGTAGTCAGTGAAATGTTGTTAGTGGGGTGAGGTTTTGAAAACAGATGAACTTTTTTCGCGCTTTCTAAATGATATTCAGTCTCAAGTTAGTCAAAATGCTTATACCATTTGGTTTTCAAAACTTGAACTACTTTCAATTGTTAACAATGTAGTAACAATCAAGGTTCCAATGGAAATACATAAGCAAATGCTTAGTGAAACTTATAATGATATAATAGATGCTTCTTTTTTTGCATTAACGGGAATTAATTATACTTTTAAATATATTACGGAAGATGAAGTGGAAACTTTTACGCAACCAGTTATTGAAGAAGAACAAATAACTAAAGAAATAGAGTGGAATACTAATTTAAATCCTAAATTTACTTTTGATAACTTTATTGTTGGTAACTCAAATAGGCTCGCATTTGTAGCAGCAAGGGCTGTTGCAGAAGCACCTGGAACAATTCATAATCCTTTATTTATTTATGGAAGAAGTGGACTAGGGAAAACACATTTGATGCAAGCAATCGGGAATTATATTCATGATCATAGTGATAAAAAGGTATTATATACAACTAGTAATGAATTTATGACCGAATTTACGGGTATTGCTACAATAGATAAGGGAAGTAGTAATATCAATTATGCTAATGAATTTAAGAATAAATACCGTAATGTCGATGTATTAATAATCGATGATATCCAGTTTTTAGTTGGAGCAGAGCGGACACAGCAAGAATTTTTCCACACATTTAATGCTCTACATCAAGCCAATAAACAGATAATTATTAGTAGTGATAAGAGTCCGGATGACTTGAAAAAGATAGAAGAGCGACTTAGAAGTAGGTTTATGTGGGGACTTCCGGTGGATATTTATCCACCAGATTTCAACCTTAGGTGTGAAATAATTAAAGCAAAGGTCAAAAATACAAGTATTGAAACGAAACTTACCGATGATGCTATCGAATATATCGCTAATTCATGTGTCAATGATGTAAGACATATCGAAGGAACTATCAACAGATTACTCGCATATTCGGCGATGATGGTACCTGATAAGATAACACTCGATTTTGCTAACGAAGCATTAAAGGATTATGTAACTACCAACATATTTATCAACAATTCAATTGCTTCGATTCAAAATGCAGTCGCAGAATACTTTAAAATATCCGTGGATGACTTAAAAAGCAAGAGAAGAACGAATAGTGTAGTAAGGCCAAGGCATATAGCAATGTATTTATGCAGGGAAGAAACTGATGAAAATTTGGCGAAAATTGGCCTAGAATTCGGGGGAAGAGATCACTCGACAGTATCTACTGCTATTGATAAAATAAAGGAAGAGTTAGAAACAAATGAGAACTTGCAAAATATGTTGAAAGAAATTAAAACTAAGTTACAATAATGTTGATAAGTAGTGAAGAAAATTTGTCGAAAAATAAGGTAATTTTTATGATATAATATGGTTATCAACATTATTAACGCTATTAATAAAATAATTAAAATAAATATATAAGAAAGAAGGATGGATGAAAGATGAAATGGACTATTGAAAAAAATGTAATTTTAGAAGCATTAAATAATGTAACAAAGGCTTTATCACAAAGAACGACTATTCCGGTATTAAATGGGATAGTATTTGATGTTAGTAATGAAGGGATTGAACTTTTAGCAAGTGATTCTGAATTAACAATTAAAGTAACAATACCTGAAGCAAATATTAAACATTTAGAAGGAAAGGGTAGAATTATTATTCAAAGTAAATATTTTGTGGATATGATTAGAAAAATGCCTGCAGATGTAATTGACTTTGAAATTGAAGATAATTTAAAGATTAAAATATCTACTCCAAGTAACCAATATAGACTTAATTGTTATAATCCTAATGATTATCCTAATATAAATATTGAAAAGAGTGATGATGCAATCAATATTGGAGCAGATAAATTAAGAGAAATAATTGCGCAAACTTCATATGCATTATCTACACAAGAAGTAAGACCATTACTTACTGGTATTAACTTAAAAATTAATGGGGATATATTAGAATGTATTGCAACAGATTCATATAGACTATCTAAGAAAAATATAAAATTATCTACACCAGTTAATAAGATGATTAATATCGTAATTCCTGGTAGAAGTATTACAGAACTTGAAAAAATCATAAGTGAAGATGAAAATGTGGAAATCCATGTATTTACCAACAAAATACTATTTATTTATAAAAATATTTATGTTCAAAGTAATCTACTTAGTGGAACTTATCCAGAAACTTCTCACTTTATTCCAAACGATTTTGCTTATATGATCAATTTAAATTTGAAAGAATTTTATGATGCAGTAGATAGAGCAGCATTACTTGCTCAAAATAAAGAAAAAAATATTATAAAAATGCATATTGAAGATAAAGAAATGGTAATTACTTCAACTAGTAATGAACTAGGAAATGCTGAAGAAAAACTACATATTGATTGTAATAATAAGGAAAAAATTGAAATATCATTTAGTTCTAAATATATGATGGATGCCCTAAAGGTAGTAAAAGAAGAAAATATATTCTTACTTTTAAATACTGATGATAAGCCAATACTTATTAAACCAGTGACTGATGAATCATTGATTGAACTAATTTTACCAATAAAAACATATTAAAATTGAACAATTTGTTAATTGTTCTTTTTTTTCGACAATTTTTTTGGTTTTTATGTGCTAAAATAGGCCTCCAAGAGGTGGGTTTATGGATTATATTATCAATAAAAATACTTATTATTTAATGTATGATAACAATAAAACAGTTATAAACGAGTTATCAACAGAACTAATAATTCCGGGGAATAATTTAAAAGATATTTTGGAAAATAGTTGTGAATATTATGGTAGTTCTTTGCAAGGAAGGATTGTTGGAGCAAGAAATTTAATAAAAAGTCGCTATAAAATACCTATAATGGTTAGTGAAAAGAACAATATTTTGTTTTTTCCTTTGAGTGGAAAGAAAAATGGCGAAGTTATTTGGTTTAATTTTGGGATGATTAAGAGTTATGAAAAAGATGGGGAGTTTGTTAGTATAACTTTTGTTGATGGAGAAGTAAAAAAGTTTATGATTTCTTATGCAATATTTAATAATCAAATACTTAAGTGTAGTAGAATGTTGGTAATTTATATGAATAGGGGATAAAACTTTATTTTTTATGTATTTGTTGATATAATTTGAGGCGAGGAGATGTAATATGGAAGAATTAAATTTAGTTGAACCATCGATTGATTATAAAGATGATGTTCTAAATTTCTTGGCTGAAGTTAAAGTTGCTGATGAAGGAGAACCATGGCAATATGCTGGTATGGCAAGTATTGAAGAAAGTAATTCTTATGAAGATTGGGTACAAGCTAAGAAAGATGAAGCAAATGGTATTAATTTGCCGGATGGGTATGTTCCTGCTTCTACTTATTTGTGTGTAAGACTTAGTGATAATAAGGTAATTGGTATATGCAGTATTAGACATGAATTAAATGATTATTTGCTAAATTATTGGGGACATATTGGTCAATCTATAAGGCCTGATGAACGAGGTAAAGGTTATGGTACTAAACAATTATCACTTGCATTAGATAAATGTATGGAATTAGGTATAGATAATGTATTGGTAGCGTGTAATGAAAAAAATAATGCAAGTTCTAGAACTATTAAAAAATTTCTTGGTGAATATGAAAATACTGTCCAATGTGGTGATGAAATCTTGCAAAGATATTGGATAAATTTAGATAAAATTAGAAATTTAAATAAATAGTAATAATTTGAATGAGATTAAGTCATTAAAAGTCGTTTTATGCTTTAAAACGCCTTTTTTTTGTGTTATAATTAATATGTGTATAGGTATACCACAATGCCTTAAATTTTAAATACTAACTGTTAAAGGGGGTAAATCGTGAAAATTGAATCAATAAACTTGGTTAATTTTAGAAACTATGAAAAGTTAAATATCGAGTTTGATAATTTTTTGAATATTTTTTATGGTAAAAATGGATCAGGTAAAACTAATTTAATTGAAGCAATTTATTTACTATCTTTAACTAAGTCATTTAGAATAAGTAATGATAAGTCTCTCATTCGAAAAGGGAACATTAAAGCAAAAGTAAGAGGTGAAATACGGAAGAATGGAGATTTATCAAGTTACACTGTTGCAATAAGTAATGATGGGAAAACGGTGGAAATTGATGATAACAGGCAAGATAAAATAAGTGATTATGTATCGAGAATCAATGTAATACTGTTTAATCCGGTCGACACAAGATTAATTGATGAGGCTCCAGCAGAGCGAAGAAAGTTACTCAATATTGAAATAAGTCAACTTTATAAAGAATATTTGGTAGTTTTGGCAAATTACAATCGAATATTAAAGCAGCGAAACTTTTATCTTAGAAGTATGTATGTAAATGGTAATAATGATACAAGTTATTTAGATATTGTTACTAAAAAGTTGGTAGAATATGGGGTAATGATTGCTAAATATCGGAAGGAATTTATAGAAAATATTAATAAATATATTATGGATATTTACGCGAGTATTTTTAAAACTGGAGAATTGAAAGTAAAGTATGTTTCTAGTTATAAAAATAAAAATGCTAGTGAGTTATTAAAAAGTTATCAAAAGAATTATCGTAAAGAGATGGAAATTGGTAAGACTTTACTGGGGGTTCATCATGATGATATTGAATTTGTCTTGGATAATAATAATTTGAAAGAATGGGGAAGTGAAGGGCAAAGAAAAAATGCCATTATTTCCTTTAAAATTGCGGAATTAAATGTTATTCATGAGATAAAAAAATATTATCCAATACTTATTTTAGATGATTTATTTAGTGAGTTAGATAAAGAAAAGATAACTAATATTTTGAAAATGCTAAATAATGAAGTACAGACATTTATTACGACGACAGAAATTAATAAAGTAGATAAAAAAGTTATCAAAAAATCAAAAACATTTAAGGTAGAAGATGGTTATATTAAGGAGGATAAATAGAATGAAAGAAACACATTATACTGATTCGGATATTCAAGTTCTAGAAGGTCTAGAAGCAGTTCGAAAAAGACCTGGTATGTATATTGGATCAACTGGTGAGCGAGGACTTCATCACTTAGTTTGGGAAATTGTCGATAATGCAGTTGATGAAGCATTAGCAGGATTTTGTGATGATATCGAAGTAATTGTCGATAAAGGTGATGTTATTGAAGTTCGCGATGATGGCCGAGGTATTCCAACAGGTATCAACGAAAAAACTGGTTTATCAACAGTAGAAACAATATTTACAGTACTTCATGCTGGTGGCAAATTTGGTGGAGAAGGTTATAAAGTAAGTGGTGGTCTTCATGGTGTTGGGGCTTCAGTTGTTAATGCTTTGTCAAAATGGTTAGAAGTTAAGATTTATCGAGATGGAAATGTATATTATCAAAGGTTTGAAAATGGGGGACATCCTGTTGAACCACTTAAAATTATTGAAACTTGTGATCCAGAGAGAACTGGAAGTACAGTAAGATTTGAACCTGATGAAGAAATATTTAAGGAAACTACGCATTATGATTACGATACTTTATATAAAAGATTACAAGAAATTGCTTTCTTAAATAAAGGTCTTAGAATCAATTTATATGATTTAAGAGAAGATGATAAACATGATACATTCCTTTATAATGGGGGAATTATTGAATATGTGCAAATGCTTAACAAAAATAAAAATGTTTTGCATGATGATGTTATCTATTTAAGTGGAGAAGAAGACAATATTTTCTTTGAAGTTGCTTTCCAATATAATGATGGATATAACTCTAATATTTATTCTTTTACGAATAATATCAATACTTATGAAGGTGGAACTCATGAAGATGGAGTAAAACTTGCTTTAACGAGAGTTATCAACAATTATGGTAAGAATCAAAAATTATTTAAAGAAAAAGATGAGTCTTTATCAGGTGATGACGTTCGTGAAGGTCTTACAATGATTATTTCTTGTAAGCATCCAGATCCTCAATTTGAAGGGCAAACTAAGACAAAATTAGGTAATAGTGAAGTTAAAAAGATTGCTAGTGATGTATTTAGTACAGGATTTGAACGTTATTTGATGGAAAATCCAACTGTTGCTAAAACAATTATCGAAAAGGCTATGTCTGCATCTAGGGCTAGAATTGCAGCGAAGAAGGCTAGAGAACTTGTAAGACGTAAAGGCGACTTAGAAATTACGGCATTTTACGGCAAACTTACAGATTGTAAGAGTAAAGATCCAAGTGAATCAGAAATCTTCCTAGTCGAAGGGGATTCAGCAGGTGGATCTGCTAAAAATGGACGAGATTATATGACTCAAGCAATACTGCCTTTACGTGGTAAGATTTTAAATGTTGAAAAAGCAAGACTTGACAGGGCTTTAAGTAATGAAGAAATTAAGACAATTATTACGGCTTTTGGTACAGGAATTGGTGATGAATTCGACTTATCTAAGTTACGTTACGATAAGATAATTATTATGACCGATGCCGATGTCGATGGATCACATATTAGAGTATTATTATTAACACTTTTCTATCGTTTCTTTAGACCAATCGTCGAAGCAGGTCACGTTTATGCGGCTTGTCCACCACTTTATAAAATTACCCATGGTAAGACAATAAAGTATGTACTTGATGATGATGAAAAAGATGAATATTTAGCAACTTTGCCAGCAAATGTTAAGCCGGAAATATCTCGTAATAAAGGGCTAGGTGAAATGGATCCTGATGAACTTAGAGATACAACAATGGCTAAAGAAACTAGAATTTTAAGACAAATTACAGTTGATGATTTACAAGCTGCTGATGCAGCATTTGAAAAATTAATGGGAGAAGAAGTAGAACCAAGAAGAGAATTTATCGAAAAGAATGCTGGTTATGCTATCTTAGATATTTAGGGAGGTTAAAATGGATAGAGTTAAACAAAATAATATAGTTGATGAAATAGAAAAGTCATTTCTTGACTATTCCATGAGTGTAATTGTTGCTAGAGCCATCCCTGATTTACGAGATGGTTTGAAGCCAGTACATAGAAGAATATTATATTCAATGTATGAATCAGGTTATACACCAGATAAACAATATAAGAAATGTGCGAGAGTTGTCGGGGACGTAATGGGAAAATATCACCCTCATGGTGACTCTTCAATTTATGAAGCATTAGTTAGAATGGCTCAAGATTTTAGTTATCGATATATGTTAATCGATGGCCATGGAAACTTTGGTAATATGGATGGTGATGGAGCTGCTGCTTATCGTTATACGGAATCAAGACTTGCCAAGATATCATTAGAATTACTAAGAGATATCAACAAAAATACGGTAGATTTTGATTTAAATTTCGATGAATCACTTGAAGAACCACAAGTTTTACCTAGTAGATTTCCAAATATTTTAGTTAATGGTACGATGGGTATTGCTGTTGGTATGGCAACAAATATTCCACCACATAACTTGGGAGAAGTAATCGATGGTTGTGTTGCTTATATTGATAATCCGGATATTGATACTGATGGGTTAATGCAATATATTAAAGGACCAGATTTTCCAACTGGAGCAATTATTCTGGGTAATTCAGGAATTAAAAAGGCTTATGAAACTGGTAAAGGAACAATTACTATCAGAGCTAAAGCTGAAATTGAAGAAGAAGGTAATAAGCATAGAATAGTAATAACAGAAATTCCATATGGTGTTAATACTTTGGAATTAAAGAAAAGAATTGGAGAGTTAGTTAGAGATAAGATTCTTGATGGTATTGCCGATTATCATGAAGAAACTAACTTAGAAAATGGTATAAAAATTGTTATAACGTTAAAGAAAGATGCTAATGGTAGTGTAGTTTTAAATAATTTATATAAACATACACAGTTACAAACAACTTTTGGTATTAATTTGCTTATGCTTGATAATAGAACTCCAAAAACTTTAGGTTTAAAGAGTATTATTTCAAAATATATCGATTTCCAAAGGGAAGTAATCATTAGAAGAACAAGATTTGAATTAGATAAGGCTGAAAAAAGAGTACATATCTTAGAAGGATATAAGATTGCTTTAGATAATATCGATGAAGTTATTAGAATTATCAAGGAATCTAAGGCTGATAGTGAAGCCAAAGAAAAATTGATGTCGAAGTTTGGTTTTTCAGAAATTCAAACTGATAATATCTTAGAATTAAAATTACGTCGTTTAACAGGTTTAGAACGCGAAAAGATTGAAGAAGAGTTAAATGCCTTACACATCGAAATTGATCGCTTACGGGGCATTTTAGCGGACGATAATAAGGTATTAGCAATAATCAAAGAAGAAATGTTAGAAATTAAAGATAAATATGGAGATGAACGTCGAACTAAAATCGATATGACAGCAGTTGACTTTATTGAAGATGAATCTTTAATTCCTGAAGAAAATATCTTGGTAGTATTGACTCATAATGGTTATATTAAGAGAACTACTTCAGATACATTTAAATCACAAAATCGTGGTGGTGTTGGAATAAAAGGAATGTCTACAAATGATGAAGATTTTGTGGAACACATGATCAACTTATCAACACATGATTATGTATTGTTCTTTACTAATAAAGGTAAAGTATATAGATTGAAAGGATACGAAATTCCTGAATATGGTCGTCAATCTAAGGGAATACCGATAGTTAATCTATTACAAGTTGAAAAAGAAGAAAAAATTAATGCAGTTATCAACATTAATAATGAAGATGATTATAAATATTTATTATTTGCTACTAAACAAGGAATTGTTAAAAAGACTTTAATTAGTGAATTTGCAAATATACGTAATAGTGGTAAGATTTGTATTACTTTACGTGATGATGATGAATTAATTGATGTTAAAAAAACTAATGGAGACAATTTAGTATTACTTGGTAGTGATGCCGGTAGAATGGTTAAATTTAATGAAGATGAAATAAGAGTAATGGGTAGAACAGCAAGTGGTGTTCGAGGCATTAATCTTGAAGAAAGCAAGTGTATTTGCTGTGAAATTGTTAATGAAGAAGACCTTATATTATTAGTTACAGAAAAGGGTTATGGTAAACAAACATATGTTCGTGAATTTAGACAAACTAAAAGAGGAAGTAAAGGTGTTAAAGCATTAAATATTACCGATAAGAACGGAATTTTAGTTGCTGTAGAAATTATTAAGCCTGATAAAGAATTAGTGATTATGACTGATTCAGGAATGACTATGCGTATGCCAGTTGATCAAATATCTGTACTAGGAAGAGTTACTCAAGGATTAAGATTAATACATTTAAGAGATAATCAAAAGGTTTCTGCTATTAGTTTAGTAGATAAAGAAATACAATCATCTGAAGATAATAACGAAGATACTACTGAAGTTAATAATAATACTGAATCCGAGGATACTACTCAAGAGTAATTTTAAATATTTCGAATATGTTTCACGTGAAACATATTCTTTTTTTGGTTTCATCAATTATATATTACTTATTAATTTTTAAAATTATACCGCTTTTTTGTAATTTTTTTCAAAAAGCGGCACTAATTTTTAAATTTTAATCTAGATAATGAATGTTTCACGTGAAACATTCATTGTTGATAATTATAATTATACATATAAATAAATGAATATAGTTAAATTAAACAGTATTCATTATTTTAGATTTATAATTGTTTAATATATTTTTTGTAACAATGTTTCACGTGAAACATTGTTGTTGATAACTTGTTAATATTAATCATTATATTTATAATTGTTTTTTAAAATTTTTGTCATTTTATTTTTAATTATCTTTTAAAATTGATAATAGAATTATTATTATTTTTAGAACTTGTGATGTTTCACGTGAAACATCGTGTTGATAATTAGTGAATATAATTAATTTTTAATACATAAAATTTTTGAGTAATTTAAGTATATTTCCGTTAATTCACAATAAAATATAATCATTTTTAAAGTTTTTTAATGATAGTTACAATGTTTCACGTGAAACATTGTTGGTAATTTGTGATTAATTTTAAAATTTAATAATTTGATTTTGTAATGTTTAAACTTTGATATAAAACATGTTATTGTTGATTTTGTGTTATTAATGAATCTTTAATGTTTCACGTGAAACATATTAGTTGATAACTTTATTTGAAAAATGTGATCTAAGTTTATTAATGTAATATATTTTATTCGTGGAAGAGACATAATAATTTTCATTAGTCATTAATGACAATGTTTCACGTGAAACATTGCTGTTGATAAGTAGTTAATAATATATAGCAATAATTGATAATATTCAATTACATTTTTCGATTTGATTTATATGTTCCACGTGAAACACGTACGAACAAATGATTGCTTTTTGCAAATATTCTGATATAAATTTATACGGTTATAAATTTTATTATGTAATTTTTACAAAACAAAATTTCCCATATTTATGCTTAAAAATAAGGCTGATTTTCATTTTGTAATTATTGTTGCTTTAGTTATCAACATAATTTTTCTGACAAAAAATTTATTTCCCAGGAAATATCAATTTTAAAAATTTGAGCGCTTTTTTGTATTTTTTTTCAAAAAAGGTGCTTAATTTTAAAAATTTCAAAAAGCATGTAGAATAATCATAAGAATTAGGATTTTATTTCCCGGGAAATATAAAAAATTATATAAAAAATAATGGTATAAACAGAGTTATTAACAAAAAAAATTTTAAAAATTACTGTAAAATCGTCTGTATTTTAGGGAAATTTGTGTTTTAAATATTTTGGCTATTATTTTAAATGTTGTAAAATTTGCTTTGTGTAAATAAATATTTCCCGGGAAATAATTTGTTTTAATTAAATCGTATTATTTGACAACATAGACTATTTTTGTTATTATTTAGTCGTGCAACAATTATGCTGTAACCTGGTCAGAATCGGAAGATAGCAGCCACATCAGCCTCTGGTTGTGTGCACTTTTTATTTGGGAGTGAAACTTTATGGGTGATTATTTAACTAAAATAATAGAATTGTCCAAGAAATCTTTAGAAAGTGGCGATGTGCCAATTGGGGCAATTATCGTTAAAGATGGCAAGATTATTGGTGAAGGGTACAATACTCGAGAAAAAAACAATGATGTGATGGGTCATGCTGAAATAAATGCTATTAAAGATGCCAGTAAAAATTTAAATAATTGGAATTTACAGGGATCTGTTATGTATGTAACGTTGAAACCTTGTTCTATGTGTTTAGGTGTGATTAGAGAGTCTCGAGTAGATTTTGTATATTATTTGCTTGATAAACCTGAAAAAAAGTTTGAATATAGCAGGACAGCAATTCATAATTTTGATGATGAAAATGCGAAAGAGGAATACTTGGGAATATTACAAGATTTTTTTAAGAAATTAAGAGAAAAATGAGAATAAATATGTTATAATTTTGTATGGAGGGTTATCAATGAATTATAAAGTATTATATAGAAAATATCGTCCAGATAGTTTTGAGGGTTTAGTTGGACAAAATCATGTAGTAGAAATATTAAAAAATTCGATAAAAGAAAATAGAATAGCCCATGCTTATTTATTTTCAGGCCCTAGAGGTACAGGAAAGACTTCAACGGCGAGAATTTTGGCTAAAGCAATTAACTGTTTAGATAATAAAAATGGTATTGCTTGTGGAAAGTGCGCTAATTGTTTATCTTTTAGCGGGAATCCGGACATTATCGAAATAGATGCGGCATCTAATAATGGTGTGGATGAAATAAGAGAACTTATTAATAATATAAAGATTATGCCAACATCATTAAAATATAAGGTTTATATTATTGATGAAGTTCATATGCTTAGTCAAAGTGCTTTTAATGCTTTATTGTTAACGCTCGAAGAACCTCCAGAACATGTAATATTTATTTTAGCTACAACCAATATTGAGAGTGTACCAATTACAATACTTTCTAGATGTCAAAGATTTGATTTTAAGAGAATTTCCAATGCTGATTTATTAAAACAATTGAAGTTTGTTTGTGATAGCGAAAATATTTTGTATGATGAAGAAGGGCTAATGGAAATTGCCAATTTAGCAGATGGGGGATTAAGGGATGCTTTAAGTATTTTAGATCAACTTTCTAAAAATGAAGAAAAAATCACGACAGATTTGGTTGTTCGAGAAATTGGAAGTATTTCTAATCAAAAAATTGAAGATTTAGTTAATTCTATTGCAAATGCTGATGTTGAAAATTTTGAAAATATAATGCAAAGTTTTCAAGAAAATAGCCTTAATTATAAAGTTATAATAAAAAAAATAATTTATGTTTTAAGTAAAGTTGCTGTGGATATAGTTAAGGGAACTAATAGTATTAATATTGATTATGACAAGTGCAAAAATATAATATTGGATTTGAATAATTTAATAAATAAAATAAATATAAATGTAGATCCATATTTGTTAATAAAAATAACACTTTTAGGATATATGGATGTTAATAGCAAGACTGTGTCTTCTGAAAATAAGATAGAAATAAAAGAAGAAAAAGTCGTAGAAATTCCTGAAGTTAAAAGGGAAGAAGAAAAAGTAAAAGAAGAACCCAAGATAAATATTGATAAAACTGTTGAAGTTCCTAAAAATATTGGAAGCTCAGTTAGTGATAAATTAGTTGATATACGCATTAATAATTGTTTTGTTAATGCTTCAAAAATTTATTTAAAGAGTTTACAAGAAGCATGGAAGAACTTTATTAGTAATGTAGAATCGGCAGTAATTAAAGGTTTAATCAGCGATACAATGGTTGTAACAGCATCGGATAAATATGCAATTCTGGTAACTACAATTAACCATCAAGAACTAGAAATTAATGAAAAAATAGATGAAATAAAGAGATTATTTGATAAATTTAATGGAAATTCTTATACTTTAGTTTTTATTGGTGAAGCAAAATGGAATCAAGAAAAGCAAAAGTATATTGAAAATTTGCAAAAACATTATAAATATACATATATTTCAGAGAATATAGAAGATAATTCACAAGAAAATAAAAATTCTGAAGATGAATTGACTGCTATAGCGGCTGATTTATTTGATATAGATAAAATAGAAATAGAATAGGAGATTGATAATTATGAATATGCAACAATTAATGCAACAAGCACAAAGAATGCAAAGAGAAATTACAAAGAAAAAGGAAGAAATTGATAATGAGACTTTTGAAGGAAAGTCAGAATGGGTAAGTATTACTTTTAATGGTAAAAGAGAAATATTATCTTTTAAAATTACTAAAGACGGAGTAATTGATGAAGATGATAAAGAAATGTTAGAAGATATGATAATGCTTGCGATTAAAGATGCTTTTAGTAAAATTGATAAGGAAACTGAAAGTAAATTAGGTCAATATGCTTCAATGAGCGGTTTGATGTAGTATGATTTATCCAGCATCACTTGAAAAGTTAATCAATTATTATAAAAAATTACCAGGGATTGGGGAAAAAAATGCTGAGAGACTAGCATTATCTACTTTAAATTTTAAAGAAGATGATATAGAGGGGTTTTCTCAAAGTTTAAAAGATGTAAAAGAAAAGATTCGCAAATGTAGTATTTGTGGTCATTTGTCGGAAGAAGAAATATGTCCAATATGTGCTGATGAAGCGCGTGATCACAATATTATTTGTGTAATTGAAGATTATAAAAGTGTTTTTTCTTTTGAAAAAGTAGGAAACTATCATGGCGTATATCATGTATTAAACGGACTTATTTCTCCAGCGGATAATATTGGACCAGATAATATTAATTTAGCATCTTTGGTTAAGAGAGTGGAAAAATTAGAAAATCCTGAACTTATTTTGGCTTTAAAATCAACTGTGGAAGGAGAAACAACTACTCTTTATATTAAAAAGATATTTGAAAATAAAAATGTAATGATATCACGGCTTTCTTATGGTATTCCAATGGGAGCAGAAATTGATTATTTAGATATTATTACACTTGATAAAGCATTAGAAGATCGTAAGAAAATTTCCGAATAATTTTTAATATTTTTCATATATTGTTGTGAGGAATGCATATGAAAGATATCATAATTACAGTAGTTAAAAAGATAATATTTGCAATTTGTTTAGTCTATGCTTTTAATTTAGTAGCATCAGGCTTAAAGATATTTATTCCAATTAATCTTATTACTGTAAGTGTTGTGGCATCTTTAGGTATGTGTGGACTTTTGGCCCTTATTGCAATATATTTTGTACTGTTATAGGGAGGATTAATGGCATTAAATGTATTAGATAGATTAGTAGATTATTACCATGAGAATAAAATTTCTCATGTTTATTTAGTGGAAACAAATAATGTTGAGCTTTGTTTAGAAGATTTAAAAAAGATTGTTAAACAAATATTTTGTGCTGGTAAATATCAAGAAAATTGTACCGAATGCAATATTTGTAATTTAATAGACCAAAATTATTTGCCATCACTTGCCATTATTGAACCGGATGGTAGTACAATAAAAAAAGAACAAATTTTGGAATTGAAACGTAACTTTAGTACAGTTCCAATTTATACGAAAGATAATATTTATATTATTAAAAATGCTGAAGCTATGACTCAATCTTCGGCGAATACAATGCTTAAGTTTTTGGAAGAACCTGAAGAACATATAATGGGATTTTTTATAACTAGTAATTTAAATAATGTAATTCCAACGATTAGAAGTAGATGTGAAGTAATCAAAGCAATGTATGATGTACATGAATTAAATATTGACTCAGTGTTCGATGATAGCAATAGTGAATTTTTAAATATAGCCATGACTTATCTTGAAAAATTGGAAGTAGAAAAAAAAGATTCAATAATGTATAATAGAAGTATCTTATTAGGAAAAATTAGTGCTCGAGAAGATATTAAAAAATTATTTCAAATAATTTTAATAATATATGAAGAATTTTTAAAAAATTCGTTAAATTTACCTAGTAAATATCAAAAATTTGCAAAAAATAATTTTTTGGGTAGTTATAATAGTAAAGCCTTATTAAAAAGAGTTAATTTAGTAGCACAATTTTTGGAGGATATAAGTAGTAATGTTAATTTAGAATTATTATTGGATAAATTTGTAATAGATTTAGGTGATGTAGATGAATAAAGTATATGGCATAATATTTAAAGATGGTAGTAAAACATATTTTTTTAAGGGAAATGATAGTTATAAAAAAGAAGATTATGTAGTTGTTGATACTGAAAAAGGTTTACAATATGCTAGAATAGTTCAAGTATATGATGATAAAGCAGTAGATGAGAGTCTTAAAGAAATTGTTAGACTAGCTACTGATGAAGATACTGAAAAGTATTTAAAAAATTTAAAAGATGCTGATATTGCTTTAAAAAAATGTGTTAGGTTTGTTTCAGAATTGGGTCTTAATATGAAAGTTATTAATGCTCAATTTACTTTAGAAAGAACGCAACTATTGTTTAATTTTACAGCAGATGATCGGGTGGATTTTCGAGAACTTGCTAAAAAATTAGCCAGTATATATCACACGAGAATTGAACTTCGTCAGATAGGAGCTAGAGATAAGGCCAAAGAAGTTGGTGGTGTTGGAATTTGTGGTGAACAACTTTGTTGTGTAAGATTTTTACGACAAATGGAAACTATATCAATAAATATGGCTAAAGATCAAAATTTGGCTTTAAATCCTAGTAAAATTAATGGTGTTTGTGGAAGATTATTGTGTTGTCTTGCTTATGAAGATGCAAATTATTTAGAATCTTCTCGAGGAATGCCAAAAGTTGGAGATGTAATTAAAACAGCAAGTGGTGAAGGTGAAGTTGTCAGTGTCGATGTTTTAAATCGTAAATGTCAAGTGATGATTGATGGTAATAAAGAGGAACATTATATCGATGAAGATAGTAAAAAATGATTTATTTGATTATAAAAATCGTTATATTTGGCAAATTCAAGATGGTTTTAAATTTTCTTTAGACTCCATTTTATTGGCGGAATATACTAAAGTAGCAAATAATTTAAATATTTTGGATATGTGTACGGGCAATGCGCCGGTGCCTTTAATTATCTCTACTAGGACAAATAGTAATATTGTAGGATTTGAAATTCAAAAAGATATTGCAGATTTAGCCCAAAAATCAGTTTTAGAAAACAAACTAGAGGAACAAATTACCATTATAAATGATGACATAAAAAATATTGGCAATTACTATTCGGAAGAAAGTTTTGATATAATTACATGTAATCCACCTTATTTTAAAGAAAATAGTAGTCTGGTTAATAAAAATGATTATAAATCTCTGGCTAGACATGAAATTGCTATAAATTTGGATAGTATTTTTAGTTTAGGCTTTAAATATTTAAAAAATAATGGTATTTTATATATGGTTCATCGCCCAGAAAGGTTAGATGAAATTATAATTTTAGCAAGTAAATATAAATTAAATGTCAAAGAAATTGCTTTAATTGTTACTAATAAAAGTATGATTCCGACATTAATATTAGTTAAATGTGTTAAGAATAGTAAGAATGGGCTAAAATTTAGAAAGATTTATGATGTTAGTAAGTGTACTACTTATCAACATATTTTTGATTGTGAGTGATTTGATGAAATTAATAGTGGGTATTGGTAATCCTGGTAAAGAATATGAAAATACAAGACATAATGTAGGATTTATGGTTCTTGATGCTTATTTAGGGGATGTATCTTATCAAGAAAAGTTCAATGCTTTATATACGAAGAAAATAATCGATGGAGAAACTGTCTATTTTTTAAAGCCTTTGACTTATGTCAATAATTCAGGGCAAGCAGTAGCTGCATTTATGAATTATTTTGATATTGATATTAAAGATTTATTAGTTATTCATGATGATTTAGATGAAGATGTAGGAAAGTATAAGTTAAAAATTAATAGCAGCAGTGGGGGACACAATGGTATAAAATCAATTATAAGTCATTTGAATAGTCAGGCTTTTTTACGTCTTAAAATAGGTATTAATAGTGAGTATCGCAAGGATACAATCGATTTTGTTTTAGGAAAATTTTCTAAGAGCGAAATGGAAGTATTTAAAGGAAATTTAGAAACTTATAAAGATATAATTGATTCTTTTGTAAAAAATGGTACTGATAAAACTATGAATATTTACAATACTAAAGTAAGAGGATAATATGGATTTTTTAGATAATTATTTTAAATATGAAATAGGGACGGAAATATCTGGTTTAACCGAACAGTTAAACGTTTTTTATTTGTTAAAATTGCATGAAAAAATAAATCGAAACATTGTGGTTTTGACTTCATCTTTATATGAAGCAAATAAAATATATAATTCTTTAAGTAATTATCTAGAAAATACTTTATTGTTTCCTATGGATGATTTTTTATCTTCGATGATTGTGGCGGCTTCGCCAGAACTTAAGTATAAACGATTAGAAACATTAGATAAATTAAAACGTGGTGGAAAAAATGTTATTATTACCAATTTAATGGGATATTTAAAATATTTATCTGAAAAGAGTGTTGATAATTCGTTAGTAATTAACACGGGAGATAGTATTAGAAGAGATGATTTAGTTAGTAAACTTACGGATTTAGGTTATCACACTGAATCACTTGTTACAATGAGTGGTGAAGTGGCTGTTCGAGGATTTATCGTCGATATTTATCCAATTGATGAAGTACATCCAATAAGGGTAGAATTTGATGGTAATACAATTGAAGCAATTAGATATTTTGATGAAAATACGCAACTTTCTTCTGGTAAACTTGCAAGTATTACAATTAAAGCAATAGATGAAGTTAGCACAAGTGCTCATAATTCTTTATTTGATTATGCGAGTAATCCATTAGTTGTGTATGTTGATAAAAGTCAAATTGAGGCCTCTTACAAGAAGTTAGCAGAAGATATTTTTGAATATAAAGAAAGTAATGATGTTACCGAAAATTTAATGTATGAACTAGAAGAGATTCCGGATTATGATAGAATTTATGTTAATCTATTTGCTAGTGGAAAATATAACTTAGGGGCTAAAACAATTGAAAATTATAATCAGGATTTTGAAAGATTAGTTAAGGATTATAAATTATGGCAAGTTCAAGGAAAAGAAGTATATTTTTATTTATCTAGCACAAGGCAAGCAGATATAATAAAATCATATATTCCGGATGCAAAGATTGTTATTAAGAGTATTAATAATGGATTTATCTTAGATAAATATGTGGTAATTAGTGAAAATGATATAGAAAAAGTAAATCATCAAACTAATAAATATAAGAATAATTTTCATATAGGAAAGAAAATTAAAGATTTTAACCAATTAGAAAAAGGAGATTATGTCGTTCATATTGCCCATGGAATTGGAATTTATCAAGGTTTAACTACACTCACTGTTCGGGGAAGTAAAAAAGATTATTTGACGATTTCCTATGCTGGAACAGATAAAATATATGTACCTGTTGAAAAAATAAATACGATTTATAAATATACAGGAAAAGATGGAAGTGCTCCTAAGTTAAATAAATTGGGTAGTCCAAATTGGGAAAAAACTAAAAATTATATAACAAGTAAGATTAAGGATATTTCTGCTAATTTGATAAGTTTATATAAGAAAAGATTAGAACTTAAGAAGATTCCTTATAAGGATTATCCAGAAGAAGAGGCTTTTGCGGCATCTTTTAAATACAATTTAACTAAAGATCAAGAAAAAAGTATTTTAGAAATAAATACGGATTTAAAAAGTAATATTCCGATGGATAGACTTTTGTGTGGCGATGTTGGTTTTGGTAAAACAGAAGTAGCCATGCGAGCAATATTTAAAACAGTATTAAATAATCATCAAGTTATGTATTTATGTCCAACAACTATTTTATCAAAACAACAATTTACAGTTGCTCAAGAAAGATTTAAAGATTGGCCAATAGAAATAGCATTATTAAATAGACATGTAAGTACGAAAGAAGCACATCGGATTATCGATGATTTTAAAAAAGGAAAGATTGATATATTATTTGGAACGCATCGTATTTTAAGTGATGATGTTAAAGCAAAAGATTTAGGACTTTTAGTAATAGATGAAGAACAAAGATTTGGAGTAACACACAAAGAAAAAATAAAAGAACTTAAGAATGATGTCAATGTTTTAACTCTAAGTGCAACACCAATTCCAAGGACTTTAAAGATGGCTTTATCAGGTCTTAGAGATTTATCAGTAATCGATACACCACCGGTGAATAGGTATCCGGTGCAAACTTATGTCGTTATCGAAGATGACTTTTTGATAAAAGATGCTATATATAAGGAATTATCACGTAGTGGGCAAGTATTTATGTTATATAATCGTGTGGAATCGATTAGTAAATATGCAGCTCATATAAAAGAATTAGTTCCGGATGCAAGAATTACTTTTGCACATGGTAAGATGGATAAAAATGAACTTGATGATATTATGAGTGATTTTATCGATTATAAATATGATATATTGATTTGTACGACGATTATCGAAAGTGGTATTGATATACCAAATGTCAATACTTTAATCATTCATGATGCCGAAAACTTTGGGTTAAGTCAGTTATATCAAATTCGAGGAAGAGTTGGTAGAAGTGATAAAATTGCTTATGCATATTTGATGTATGAAAAAAATAAGATGCTTAATGAAATTGCTATAAAGAGATTAAATACAATTAAAGAGTTTACAGAACTTGGTAGTGGTTACCGTATTGCGATGCGTGATTTAAGCATTCGTGGTGCTGGAGATATATTCGGAGCCTCTCAAGCTGGTTTTGTCGATTCAGTAGGTATTTCTTTATATATGAAAATGATCGAAGATGAAATAAAACGCCAACAAGGGGAAGTAGTAGAAGAAGATGATGATGAAACAACAAGTCTAATCAATGTAACTACACATATCAGTGATGATTATGTAAGTGATGAAGATATTAAAATTGAGATTCATCAAAAGATTAATGAAATCGATTCATATGATAAATTACTCGAAATAAAAGATGAATTAGAAGATAGATTTGGTAAAGTATCAGATGATATGCTTGTATATATGTATGAAGAATGGTTTGAAAAAATTGCAGGAAAGTATAATATTACTAATGTAGTACAAACAGATAGATATGTGGAAGTTACCTTACCAGAAGAAGTATCAAATAGTATAAAAGGGGATAAATTATTAATTGAAGCAATGTCTTTAACTAAATATTTTAATATAAAATATGTTAATAAAAGAATTGTTATTACTTTATATATTAACAACTTAGATAAGCATTTCATATTTTATTTGGTAACATTATTGGAAAAAATTTTATAAAGTATAAATATTATTAAGTTATCCACAATAAGTATTAGAAGTGGAGTGAAATTTTTGAAGTCAACAGGAATTACAAGAAAAATAGATGAATTGGGAAGAATAGTTATTCCTAAGGAAATAAGAAGAAATCTAGGTATTAGAGATGGTGAAAGTTTAGAGATTTTTACTGATGAGGATAGTATTATTTTAAAGAAACATTCGCAAATGGAAAGATTTGAAGATCTAGGAGCAAAATTAGGAGAAATAATTAATGCTATTTTTAAAGTCGATGTTATTATTACAGATAGGGAAAAGGTAATAGTTGCTACAAATAATAAAGATTTAATTGATAAAAAAATAAATAGGGATTTAATATATTTAATTGATAATCGGGAAGAAATGTTAGAAAATGAAAATAGATCTATGGAATTTGATAATATAAGTATAAATGGCAAGTTTACAATAGTACCAATTATTGCTTCGATTGATTCTTTAGGATTAGTGGTTATTGTAGCAAATGATGATAAAGATTATAGTAATTTAGCTAGATTGATGGCAAAGATTTTGTCAGAAAAAATAAATATATATTGATAAAAAAAATAAATTATGGTAAACTTAGGCTAGTTTGGCGATGAAAGAAAGGGTAAATATTTATTTCTTTAAAGAGAGTTCTCGGTTGGTGGAAGAGAATAAGAGATGGTATTGAGTATGGTTTCTGGAGTTTAAACTCGGTCTTTACCGTTATCAAATGGAGAGCATGTAAATCATGAATTAAGGTGGTACCGCGGGTAAGCACTCGTCCTTAGTTTATGATTTTTATTTTGGGGTGATTTAATGCGTAAATTTGAAAAAGTTAGTATTGATGAATTTAGTAAATATTATGATAAGACTTTGTATGAAGAATATGATTTACCAAAACGAATGACCAGCCATAGTGCTGGATATGATTTTTTTGCAATTGAAGGTTTTACAATTAAACCAGGAGAAATAAAGAAAATTCCAACGGGTTATAAAGCAACTTTTGGTAATGATGAAATGTTAATGATTTTAGTTAGAAGCAGTATGGGATTTAAATATAATATTCGAATGACTAATCAAGTGGGAATTATAGAAAGCGATTATTATAATAATATTGATAATGAAGGGTATATGTTTGTTTCTTTACAAAATGAAGGTGATAGAGATTTTGTAGTTAAAAAAGGGGAAGGATATGCTCAAGGGATTTTTACGAAGTTTTTAATTTGTGATGATGATGTTATTACTAATGAACGAAAAGGTGGATTAGGTAGTACAAATAAAGAAAGGAATGATGAATAATGGAAAAATATTATATATCAACTGCAATTGCTTATACTTCAGGTAAACCTCATATAGGAAATACTTATGAAATTGTTTTAGCGGATGCAATTGCAAGATTTAAAAGATTAAAAGGGTATGATGTGTACTTTCAAACAGGTACAGATGAACATGGAGAAAAGATAGAACAAAAAGCAAAAGATGCTGGTGTAACTCCGCAAGAATTTGTCGATGATGTAGCAAATGAAATTAAACGCATTTGGGATATTATGAATACTAGTTATGATAAATTTGTAAGAACTACAGATAAAGAACACGAAAGAAGAGTTCAAGATATATTTAATAAGATGTATGAAAAAGGAGATATTTATAAGGGTGAGTATAAAGGTCTTTATTGTACTCCTTGTGAATCTTTTTGGACAGAATCACAACTAGTTGATGGTAAATGTCCAGATTGTGGAAGAGAAGTTCAAGAAAAAAGCGAAGAAGCATATTTCTTTAAATTATCTAAGTATCAAGATCGTTTAGAGAGGTATATTGAAGAACATCCGGAATTTATTAAACCAGAAGCAAGAAAGAATGAAATGATCAATAATTTCATTAAACCAGGATTACAAGATTTGTGTGTATCTCGTTCTTCATTTGACTGGGGAATTCCAGTTACAATTGATCCAAAACATGTTGTTTATGTTTGGCTTGATGCTTTAACAAATTATATAACTAATATTGGTTATGAAGTAGATAAACAATCAGATGAATTTAAAAAGTTATGGCCAGCAGATTTACATTTGATTGGTAAAGATATAATTCGTTTTCATACCATTTATTGGCCATGTTTCTTAATGAGTCTTGATTTACCACTTCCAAAGCAAGTGTTTGGTCATCCTTGGTTAATTATGGCTGATGGTAAGATGAGTAAGTCTAAAGGTAATGTAGTTTATGCTGATGATTTAGTAAATGAATTTGGAGTAGATGCTGTAAGATATTATTTCTTACATGAAATACCTTATTCTTCAGATGGTGTATTTTCAAGAGATTTATTAATTGAGCGAATCAATGCTGATTTAGTAAACGTATTAGGTAATTTAGTAAATAGAACAGTAAGTATGGCTCATAAGTATTTTGCTGGAACTATTACTAATAAGAATGTTACAGAAGATATAGATAATGCTTTAATTGCTGCAGTAAATAATTTAGATAATAAAGTAACAGAAAAAATGGATGATTTACATGTCGGAGAAGCCATCGAAGAAATAATTGAAGTGTTAAGAAAGTGTAATAAATATATCGATGATACAACTCCTTGGGTTTTAGCAAAAGATGAATCTAAGAAAGATAGATTAGAAACGGTATTATATAATTTACTTGAATCTATTAGAGTTTGTGCAATATTCTTAAGTCCATATTTACCTGATACAAGCAATAAAATATTTGATCAATTAAATACTAAAAAACGAGAATATAGTACAAAAGAGTTTGGTAATTTAGAAAGTCCAATAACTTTAAATGCTCCGATTCATCTATTTGATAGAATTGAGGTAAAATAATGCTTATTGATACGCATTGCCATTTATATAAAGAATATTACGAAGATATTGATAGTATCATAAAATTATCTAAAGAAAATAATGTAGTGTATTATATAAACAATGGTTGTGATGCTAAAAGTAATATTGAAGTATTAGAATCAGTAGAAAAGTATCCTAGTGTTTATGGGGCTTTAGGAATACATCCAGAGTATGTTGAAAACTATACTTTAGATGATATTAAATTTATTGAAGATAATTTAAATAATCCTAAAATAGTTGCTATTGGAGAAATTGGCTTAGATTATCATTATTCTAAAGAAAATAAAGAGGAACAAATAAAACTATTGGAATTACAACTAAAGTTAGCTGAAAAATATGGTGTGCCAGTGATAATTCACTCAAGAGAAGCAACCGAAGATACAATAAATACATTAAAGAAATACAAAGTAAGAGGAGTAATACATTCATTTTCTGGAAGTTTAGAAACTGCAAAAATATATATTAAAATGGGTTATTTACTTGGTATTAATGGTGTAGTTACATTTAAGAATTGTAATTTGAAAGATGTGTTAAAAGAAATTCCAATAGAAAATATTGTATTAGAAACGGACTCACCATATTTAACACCAGTACCATTTAGAGGTAAACAAAATAATTCTAGTCATATTTTAGATATTGCTAAGTTTATTAGTGAGATATATGATTTAACATTAGATGATGTAAGTAGGATTACTACTGACAATGTATTAAAACTATATACTAAAATTAATTGTGTACGCAATTTTTAAAGTCTTGTTTTTCCAATATTTTTGGGATAAAACAAGACTTTTTTTAAACTCAACTGTCAAAGATTTTAACTTATTTTAAGCACTCAGCAATCTACAAATAACCGAATGAAAAGTCTACAAATAACCGAATGAAAAACTCACAAATAAACGAATTATAATTGATTTAGGCATTAAAAGATAGAATGTTTTTCTAAAAATGTGATTTTTTATATCAAAAATCTTTCTAAAAATGTGATTTTTAATATTGATTTTCTTTCTAAAAATGTGATATAATTTGCTTGGAGAGTGATAAGATGACTGAATTAAAAAGAAAAATAGATAAATTTTTGCTTGATTGGAGAAACTCAAAAACAAGAAAACCATTAATTATTAAAGGTGCTAGGCAAACAGGAAAAACTACTTCTATTGAAAAGTTTGGTAAAGAAAATTATAAATCTTTTATTGAAATTAATTTTTTGTCTATGCCGGAATATAAAACAATTTTTAATGATGGATATACTGTTGATAATATAATTAAAAATATAAGTCTACATAATGGTAATTTTGAATTTATACCTAATGATACACTAATTTTTTTTGATGAAATGCAAGAGTTTCCTGATGTTGCAACTTCTCTTAAGTTTTTTGGCATAGATGGTAGATTTGATGTTATTTGTTCCGGTTCACTTATGGGAATTAATTATCAGGAAATACATTCTAATAGTGTTGGTTATAAAGAAGATTATACAATGAGGTCTTTAGACTTTGAAGAATTCCTTTGGGCTAAAGGATATAAAGATGAACAAATAGAAGATTTATTTACTTGTATGAAGGAAATAAAGCCACTAACTAATACACAGTATAATGTTATGATGAGTAATTTTAACGATTATATGATAACTGGTGGTATGCCTGAAGTGGTAAGTATGTTTATTGATAATAAAAATTTTAGTGGTGTGTTAGATAAACAAAAATCATTATTGTTGGATTATGAAGAAGATATTACAAAGTATGCAGGTGCTTTGGATAAATCAAAAATACTAGTCGCTTATCAAAAAATTAAGGTGTTTCTTGGTAATGATAATAAAAAATTTCAAATTACTAAACTTAAAGATGGTGCTAGAAATAGAGAATATATAGGTGTTGTTGATTGGCTTGATAAAGCAGGTATTGTTAATGTTAGTTATTCTTTGGATTATCTTGAATTACCACTCAAAGTAAATTATAATCCTGATAATTATAGATTATATTTTGGTGATACTGGATTATTAATTGGATCGTTAGATGAAGAATCACAAAATGATTTGCGTAATAACCAAAATTTTGGAACATATAAAGGTGCCTTATATGAAAATATAGTTGCTGAAATGTTAACTAAGGCAGGATTTGAACTATATTTTTATAGAGATGAACAAAATAAAATTGAAATGGATTTTATTTTAAGAGATGAACAAAGTATAATACCAGTTGAGGTTAAAGCATCGAACAATGCAACATATTCATTAAATAAATTGGTAGATGAAAAACAATATAAAAATATTAAATATGGAATAAAATTATGTAATAAAAATATTGGCTTTAATGGCAAATTTTATACATTTCCTTATTTTATGACTTTCTTTTTAAAAAGATTTTTAAAAGAGAAAAATAATATTTTATAGACTGTTATTTTGTTTAATAATATTTTCTATTATATTATGGTAAAAGTCTTTTAATGTAGGATATAATAATCTATTATTTTCATAAAATATTAAACTATCAATAACATTGTTAATGTATATAAAGCCCATATCATAATCTTTTTTTATACTTTTCATAAAGTGTGGGTATGTCAATCTAGATATTATACTAGAAATATAGGTTATTGCAAAACTCGGGCAATTGGATGTTTAAAAAAAATAAAAAGTTTCTAAAATGTGAATTTCTATTTTGAATTTTTTCTAAATATTTTTGAAAAACTTTTAAAAATTATTAAAGATGCATAAATATTATTTTTGAATATTAACGTTAAGATGTTTGAAAATTAGTAATAAATATATATTATTTATATTATGAGAAAGGGTATTTTGTAAAAAAAAGTAAAGTGTTATTATTTATATTGTATTTAACAATTATTTTATGTTATAGTGTATTCAGGTGAGTGATATGGGAAAGAATGTTGTTATAGGGATTTTAGCAGTTTTAGTTTTATCGTTAGGGGGCTATACAGTTTATGATAATTTTATTAAGGACAATGGACAAGATGATAGTTCAGATGTTGCTAAAGAAGACAATAATGATGAATTGGATAATGTAAGTGATTTGACGGATTCAGAGTTGGATTCTTTAGGACAATCTTTATTTGCCAAAACTAATCTAAGATATTGGACTGGGAGTCATTATCTATTGTACAACGATGAATTAGTTACATATGCTGATTTAACTGATTATGATAAATCTGTTATAGCATTTAAGATGATACCTGCTGGTCATATTGATTTCTATTATGAAAATTATGGCGATATTTATAATGAAAATGGTTCAGAATTATATAGTTCAGTAGATTATGATTATTATGTTCAAGCATTTAAATCTGTATTTGGAAATGATACAGAAGTTATTTATGAAAATGGTGGATGGCAAGATCCTATGGTAAATTATTGTGCTTTAGAAAATCAAAAAATTAATTGTTATGGTAGTAATGGTGGCGATGCTACTGAATCAGAAGCTTTTATCAAGTATTCTAAAACAGAATTAGATGGAGAAGATGTTATTGTATATGTTGATTTCTTGAATTACTCTTATGAAAAAGGAATTTACAGTGATTTAAATTTTACTGATTTAATAGCTAGTGATATTCTTGATGGTAATATAACTAATGAAGAAGTATTTCAAAAATATGGCAATGATGCTGGAAAATTTAAAGTAACATTTAAAAAAGATAGTATTAATAATTATTATTGGTATTCATCTGAATTTGTAGAATAAACTTTGGTTGTTGAAGCAATTATATATATTATAGTTAATATGTTCGTCAGAGATATTTATAATTGGAAATTATAGATATCTTTTTGTTTTATAAATTTAAAATGATTATTTTTTTTGCAGATAAACTTATTGAAATAATTAAAATATAATGTTTTATAAACTTATAAATTGTTTGTGCTAAAAATATTGATAAATGAAAAAGAGATTACTACTTATAAATAATGTGGCATTCTTATAATCTAAATAAAGAGGTTGCGTAATAGGTACTTAAATAAGTACATTCCTATTTCTGGTAAATGCTTAATAACTTTTGACATACATTAGGGATAATGCTATAATTGAATTATCCAATTGAGGTGGATGTATTTTATGAAAATAGTAAATTATTTTGTCAGATTATCCTTGATGGTATTTGTATTAATAATTGCTAAAAGTAGTACAAATGTAATGGATGCTACAGTTGAAAATGAAAATGTCAATAAGACAATAAATTTATCTACTATGGCACTTAAAGTTATTGAAGTAGAAGAAGAATTAAAATTTACTGCAATAGATACATATACAGGGGATTTAACAGGTTATGCACATGATTGTCCATTATGTAATGGAACACTAGCATGTATGCCTAGTTATGATATAACTGATGGAACAAATACTTATAATGATGCTGAGTATGGTGAAGTATATATTGTTGCATCTAGCAAGAATTTACCATGTGGTTCAATTGTAAGTTTTTATAGTAACCGTATTTCTGATGGTAGAGTTTTAGCAATTGTTTTGGATAGAGGAGTAAGAGGTAATTCATTAGATTTCTTAGTGCCTACAGAACAATATGCATATGATAATATCGGGAGAAGTACAATTACCTATGATGTATTAAGGAGTGGGTGGGAGTAATCTCACCTAAATTTTTTATGAAAGCAAAGAAGAGTTTAGGACAAAAATTTTTAATTGATAAAAATGTAATCAGTAAAATAGTTACTGAGGTTTTTGCGTGTAATGATGATTTAATTGTGGAAATTGGCCCTGGGAGAGGTGCTTTAACAAAAGAATTAAAAAAATATAATTCTAATATTCTTTGTTATGAATTAGATAGGGATTTAAAAAATATATTACAAGCATTGGAAGATGATAAAACAAAAATAGTTTGGCAAGATTTTTTAAAAAGTAATATAAAAGAAGATATAAAAGATATTAAATATAATAAATTATATATTGTTGGTAATTTGCCTTATTATATTACTACTCCAATAATTGAGCATATTATGGATAGTAATATAAATTTTGAAAAACTTGTTATAATGGTACAAAAAGAAGTAGCTGATAGATTTTTAGCAAGTCCACACTCTAAAGAATATGGTTATATTACAGTTGTACTTAATTATTATTTTGATATAAGTAGAGTTATAAACGTTTCTAAATATGCATTTAATCCTGTGCCTAAGGTAGAAAGTACAGTTTTGAGATTAATACCTAAAAAAGATAAGATTAATTTAGATTTTAATAAATTTAAAGACTTTTTAAAGAAATGTTTTAGTCAAAAAAGAAAGACTTTAAAAAATAATTTAAAAGGCTATGATTGGAGCAAAATAAAAACGATTTTAGATAAATACAATATGAGTGAAAATGTTAGGGCTGAAGAAATAAGTGGGGAAATACTAATAGAAATATTTAAACATTCCCTGTAAAAAAATGATTGAAACAAGTAATATTCCCTGTAAAAAAATGATGGAAACAAGTAATATTCCCTGTAAAAAAATGATATATTATGTATTTTCCCTTGATTTTAAGGCAAAAATGTGATATTTTAGTTATAGGTGATAAAAATGCTAAGAAGAAAGGCAATGGATAAGTTAATAGAATGGAAAAATAGTCCTAATAAGATGACTTTAATAGTGCGAGGAGCAAGACAGGTTGGTAAAACTTATGTTATAAAAGAATTTGCTCGGGAGTATTATGATAATTATGTTTATATAAATTTTGAAGAAAATCCTCAATTTAAAGAAATTTTTGAAGATAACTTATCAGGTGAAGAAATAATTAGTCAAATATCTTTACGATTTAATAATATAATAATTGAACCTAAGAAAACACTTATTATATTTGATGAAATACAAACTTGTCCAAAAGCTATTACTGCTTTAAAATTTTTAACTATTTATAATAAATATGATGTTATTGCATCAGGTTCTTTGCTTGGAGTTTTACATAAAGATGAACCTAGTTCTTATCCAGTGGGATATGTAGAATACTTAGATATGTATTCGCTTGATTTTGAAGAATTTTGTTGGGCTAATGGTATTAATGATACAGGGATTCAATTTGTAAAGAAATATTATGATGAAAGAAGGCCAGTACCTAGTGCTACTCACAATCAATTTATAGATTTGTTTAAATTATATATAATTGTTGGTGGTATGCCTAAGGTAGTTAATGAATATATTACAAGTAAGAATTTTCAAAATGTTTTTAAATTGCAAAATGATATAATTGAAGATTATAAAGCAGACATAATAAAATATGCTGCTCAAGGCGAAAAAAATAAAATAAGGGAATGTTTTAATTCGATACCTATCCAACTTGCTAAGGAAAATAAAAAATTTCAATATAAGCTTGCTAATAAAAATGCTACAACTAGAAATTATGGTGATGCTTTAGCTTGGTTGGTTGATGCTAGAGTCGTAAATCGTTGTTATAATTTAAAATCTTTAGAAAAACCTTTAATTGGGTACATAAATCTTGATTGTTTTAAAATATATATGGCTGATACTGGATTATTTGTTTCCATGCTAGGAAATGATGCTGCAATAGATATAATGAATGGAAATTTAGGTATTTATAAAGGGGCTATTTATGAAAATGTTATTGCTGATTTACTAAATAAGAAAGGCATGAAATTATATTATTTTAATTATCGATCAAGTTTAGAATTAGATTTTATAGTGATATATAATCATGAAATTACAGCCCTAGAAGTTAAGTCAGCAGATAATACTAAATCTAAGAGTTTAAAATCTGCAATAGAAAATTGGAATATACCAATGGGTATTAAATTATCTACCAAAAATATTAGTGTTAATAATAATATAATTAATTATCCGATATATATGGTGATGTTTTTATGAATATAGAAATAATATTAATTATTGTGTGCAGTTCTTTAATTTTTGCAATTGCGAAAAGATGTTTAGATAATGATACGAGATATATGAATAGTAATAATTTTGTAATTCATGAATCATCTAGTTATATAGGATTATTATTTTCACTATCAAGTGTTATTTTTGGAGTTAGTATTATAAATTATTTCTATATTAGAGAAGATAAATTTATATTTTTGATGATTTTAGGAATATTAATGGTATTAGTATTAATTATAGGACTTGTACTTAGTTATAATAAAGTAATAGTGGATAATAATGTAATAATTGTTCGTAAAGTATTTTGTTATAAAGAATATGATATAAAAGATATTACAAGGGCTAGAATTAAATATAAGAAAAATGATAAAATAATTGGCATTTATATAGGGAAAAAGAGAATATTTAGTTTTCGAGAATCGATGACTGGATATAAATATATGTGTTATAGATTAAATATATTGGATGTATAAAACTAGTTATTAATGACTAGTTTTTTGCATATATTTAAGTGGTGATAATACATGCAAATTAAAAAAGGAGATTATGTAACTAGAAATAGTTATGGTAATGATACCGTTTTTAAAGTAATAAATATAAGTGATAATACTTATTATTTAAAGGGTGTTGAGGTTAGGCTTTATGCTGATGCAAAATATGATGATTTAAGACTTGAAACAGATGTTCATGAGGATGAAGCAATAGATGAAATTGATATTAAAGATGAACTTTTAACTCGCGGAGATTATTTTTATTTGCCAGCGAAAGTTTTACATATTGATGGTGATGAAGAGTATTTAAGTAGATGTTTAAAATTTTATAAAAGAAATGGAATTTTTGCTATAGGTAAAAAAATTAATGAAAAAAATGTGTATGAACAAATACCAATTCTTTTAAAAGAATATAAACCTGATATTGTGATTATAACTGGTCATGATGCTTATTTGCGAAAAAAGAGCGATGACATTAATGATTTAAAAAATTATAAAAATTCCGCATATTTCGTTAAGGCTGTTAAGGCTGCAAGAAATTATGAGAAAAGTCATGAGAAATTGGTTATTATTGCTGGGGCATGTCAAAGTAATTATGAAGAATTAATTAAGGCTGGGGCCAATTTTGCTTCTAGCCCTAAAAGAGTAAATATTCATGCTTTGGATCCGGCGATAATTGCAAGTACAATCTCTTTAACAGAAAGAAATAAGGAGATAGATTTAAAGAAACTTTTAGATAAAACTAAATATAAAGAAGATGGTATGGGGGGAATTATTTGTAATGGGCTTATGTATGTGGGGTATCCCAGATGAATATTAATATAGTTAAAGAGGAAATAAGTAAAAATATAAATAGAAAAGTTAGTATTTCTGTATATGGATTACGTAATAGAGTTAATAGATATGAGGGAATTATTTATAAAATGTATCCTAATTTATTTACAGTGTTAGTAAATGGTGAAGAAAAAAGTTTCAATTATCGGGATGTAATAACTGGAGAAGTAAAAATTAAATATTTGTAATATTTTAGTTGCAAAATTTATAAATATAAATTAAAATTATAGTAGTGATACAGTAAGGAGAGAAGTTATGGAAATTACAAAAGTAGATGTTTATCCAAGAGAAAAAGAAGGATCAAGATTAAAGGCATTTGTCGATTTTACTATTGATGATTGTTTAGCAGTTAAGGGTGCTAAGATAATTGAAGGAAATACAAGATTATTTGTTTCAATGCCTGGTAAACTTAATAAGTTTGGTAAGGAAGAAAACGTAGTATTTCCAACAAATAAAGAAACTAGAGAAAAATTTGAAGAAGTTATTTTAAATGAATATAAAAAAGTAACTGAAGAAAATCAAGAAAATTAATCAACGAAAGTTGATTTTTTTGTGAAAAAACATTTTTTGTTTTGGTAGTTTATGGAATAATTTATTTAACATAGGGTAATACTTATGTAGAAAGGAGTGTTTGTTTTGGCAAAAGAAAAAGAAGTTTCAAAGACAAGGAATGTGGCAATTGAAGTATGGCGTTTTTTGATTGCTTTAGCAATTATAGGATTCCATACAGGATGGATTATAGCCAGAAGTTGTGATGGATCGTTAGGATATTATATGGAAACAACTAATTGGTTCTTTGGTTCTAGTGAAGTATTGTTAATATTTACATTAACTGCTGGATACTTTATGGTTTCGCATTTTAAGAAAAGAAATGCTAATAAAGAGTATGCTTCCAGAAGTGCTTCATCAAGGGCTTGGGAATATACATGGTCAAGAATTAAGGCTTTAATGCCAGTTTTAATTTTAGGTTATGTATTAGGATTGTTGATTTCTACAAAATTCTATTATCCAGACTACACTTTTCAACAAATATGTAGTATGGTTGTAAATAGTGCTTGGGAATTCTTAGGTTTCCATTCTGTGGGCTTAAGAAGTGTTGGAAATGAATTCTTCAATTTAAATGGTACATTGTGGTTTATTTCAGCAATTATCATTGTTGGATATTTCTTATATTGGGGATTATCTAAAAATGAAGATTTCATGTCTGGTGTAGTTGCACCTTTCATCTTTATATTCCTTAGTGGTTGGTGGTGTTTTACTGATACTAGAGCAGCTCAAACAGCTTGGTCAACATTTGGTTTACAAACTACATCTACTAATGGTATGGGTGGATCTGCAACCGGAGCAACTGCTGTACTAGGATTTAATAATGGTCTATTGTTTGTTCTACTTGGAATGCTTGGAGGTATGCTTCTTTATTACTTGATTCAAAGAGTAAAAGAACATAAATTCAGTGCTGGTGGAAAAACTGTTCTTACAATAGTAAACATTGCAGCATCTGCATTGCTACTATGGTATACAATTTATCCACCTACTTGGTTTGAACTAGATAGATGGACTGTGTCACTTCTTTGTATAATTGTTATTGGACTTAGTTTACTTAATGTTGATAGTTTAACAAAAGCATTAAATAATAAGACTACTCATTCATTATTCGAATATTTAGGTGGTTTATCATTGTATATTTATATGCTTCACTATCCGGTAGCAATATTAATACTAAGAATGCTTGGCCAAAATACAGCAGCGACAACTTATTCATTCTGGTTAATATTCATTCCAACAGTTATAATTACAATAATCTTAAGTTGTGTAATTAAAGCATTGATGGATGCAACCATTTTGAAAAAGAAAAATGCGTAATTATTAACCTAAAGGAATCTAGAGATTGCTAGATTCTTTTAATTTGTGGTAGAATAAATAATAGAGGTGAGATATGAAAGTCATTACTAGTGATGAAGTGGTAAAGTATATTAAAGATGGGGATATGGTAGCAATTTCTGGTAGTGGAGGAAGTGGTTCTTGTGAAGCAATTATTAAAGCAATTAAAGATTCATTTTTAGCTACAGGCCATCCTTGTAACTTAGGGGTTACTTGTGGGATATCTCCGGGGAATTTAACTGAAGATGAAGTTGGTATGAATATGCTTGCTAAACCAGGTTTAGTAAGTAAGGCAATATGTGCACATTTAGGTATGGGACGTGTATTTGGTAACGCCATAGGTAATAATCAGTTTCCGGCTTTTGCAGTACCTCTTGGAGTAATGAATCACTTATATAGAGCCATTGCTGGTAAGGAACTTGGAGTATTTACTCATATTGGGCTTAATACTTTTGCTGATCCGAGACTTGATGGATGTCGTGCTAATGAAAAAGCTAAAGAGCTACCTAATATTGTTGAGTTAATGGAAATAGATGGAAAAGAAGTTTTATTTTATAAATCATTTCCAATAAATGTGGCAATTATTAAGGCAACTTATGCAGATGAAGATGGTAATGTGTCTTTGGAACATGAGGCTTTAATTGGGGAACAGTTTAATATGGCTATTGCTGCTCATAATTCGGGAGGAATAGTTATTGCCCAAGTAGAAAAAGTGGTACCAAAAGGAAGTTTGAAAGCTAGAAATGCCATAATTCATTCATCTTATGTTGATTATGTAGTTGTTGCTGAACCCGATTATTCTTTGGGAGATTATAATATGCCAAAATATCGTCCGGAGATTACTGGAGATATAAAAATTCCTTTGGAAAGTGTTGCTATAAGATCTTTAGATAATCGGAAAGTATGTGGTCGTAGAGTTGCAATGGAATTAAAACATGGTGATGTAATTAATTTAGGGGTAGGAATGCCAGATTCAGTTGCTAATGTTTCTATTGAAGAAGGTTTTTCTGATGATATTTATCTTTCTGTTGAAACCGGACCTACCGGTGGTGTACCAATCGGTGGTGTTGCTTTTGGTGGTTCAATTAATCCAGATTCAGTAGTATCAACAGCGGAACAATTTGATGCCTATAACGGAGGATCTCTTGATATGGCAATACTAGGTCTGGCGGAAGTTGATAAAGAAGGAAATGTTAATGTGTCAAAGTTTGGAACAAGAGTTACAGGCCCTGGTGGTTTTATTAATATTACTCAATGTACTAAAAAAGTCGTGTTTATGGGAACATTTACCACTAGTGGTTTGGAAGAAGAAATTGTTGATGGTAAATTAATAATAAAGAATGAAGGTAAAAAGAAAAAATTTGTTGATAAAGTTGAACAAGTAACATTTTCCGCTAAACAAGCAAGAATTAATGGTCAGGAAATATTATATGTAACAGAAAGAGCAGTATTTAAATTAGATAATACAGGTATTACGTTAATTGAAGTGGCTCCGGGAGTAGATGTTAAAAAGGATATTTTAGATAAGATGAATTTTAGACCTAATATAACTCCAGATTTAAAATTAATGGATGAAAGAATATTTAAAGATACTAAAATGAATTTACAAATATAAAAATTTTGTCGAGCAGTAATTTTTATTTTTCCTTGACACAACTTAGGGGATCCCCTTGCGGGTTCTCCTAAGTTCTGGGTACAAGCCCCGCTGCTTGCGGCGGGATATATAAATTGATATAATAAGAACCGTGATGTGAAATGAGTAAACTACAAGGAAAGTCGCATAATAAAACAACCTTATTATATCATTTGGTGTGTGCGGTTAAATATCGGAGAAATGTATTAACAGAAGATGTCACAGATACGATAGTAAATGTATGTATGGAAATACAAGAAAAATATGGGATTGAATTTATAGGGATAGGAACAGATGTTAATCATATACATTATTTAATTCAGACACCACCAAAATATTCCCCAACACAGATAGTAACAATGATAAAAAGTATGACAGCGAGGATGGTATTTAAAATAAATCCAGAGGTTAAGAAGAAACTATGGGGAGGAGAATTTTGGAGTGAGGGTTATTGGATGGTTACAGTAAGTGCTACTGGAACTGAAGATGCTATACGAGAATATGTGAAAAATCAAGGAAATAAAAAATATTTAACTGCATACACAAAAGATGATGTATAAGGTATCGAAAAATTTTGTAGATACCTTATCAAGCCCCGTTGCTTGCGGCGGGTTGTAGTTGACATATAATTGATATATGTGCTAGAATTGATTTTACCGCTTACAAAAGGAGAGATAAAATAATGTTAAGCAAAATTGAATACGTCTATGGTAAAGATAAAGCAAATGAAGTTCAATTATTAGGTGCTAAAGTATTTTCTTTTGATGGTAAAGATATTCAAGATAGAGAATTCTATGTTGGAAAGTCTTATAGTGTGGATGAGTTATGTAGTAATATAGAGTTGGCCAATTCTATTGGTATTAAAGATTTAAATTTATTAAGTATGAGAGCAAAATCAATTAATAGTACTGGTATAATTTATTTCCCTCAAACAGAAAGTTATGGTTTTCTAGGAAATAAAGATATAATCGTACCATATATTGAAAATTTATCAGTAGAAGATACTTTAGAACAAGCTATAGCACCTTTTAGAGAAAACACACTAACAAGAGAAGCTTTAATGGATTATGTTAATCAATTATATCAAGATTTAGATCCAGAAAATTCTCTTAGTGAGCTTTGTGATTTACCTTTATCAAGACAAAAAGTATCAGCAAGATAGTATATTTATCTTGCTTTTTTCATATAATTTTTTAGGTGATGCTATGGAAGGTATTAGTTTTGGTACACAAGAAATAAAAATGGTTGATAGAAGTAATATTACTTTATCTGGGGTAAATAAAATTGTCAGTTTTGATGATGAAGAGTTTTTGATGGAAACTACTATGGGCAATCTTAGATTGCTTGGGGAAGGGTTAGAGTTACTCAAGTTAGATACTAATGATGGTAATGTTAAAATTAAGGGTCATATAAATTCTTTAACATTTTTAGATGGTAATATTGCTAAGAATAAAGAAAGTGTTTTTAATAAATTGTTTAAATAATGGATAGTTTTATTCAACTTCTTTCTTTTTTAGCATCTTTTCTTTATGGAATGATATTTTATTTACTAACTAAATTTAATTATTTTATTTTATATAATAAAAAAGGAATAGTTAAATTTATAATAACGCTTGTTTTTATAATTGATATAGTAATATTATATATTTATGTAATGTATAGAATTAATAATGGATATTTTCATATATATTTTGTAATTCTCGTAATTTTGGGATTTATTCTCATGCATAAATTATATAAATATTTGCAAATGTTATGTAAAAGTTGCGTCAATAAAATAAAAATTAAGTAAAATGGTATTTACCATTTTACTTTTTTTGGTATAATTGGTAATGATATTTGGGGTGATTATTGTTTGAAACGAACAAAGAAAGAAAAGAAAAGATTATTTGTAATTTCTAGTATGATTGTTATTTTAATGGTTATGTTAGTGCGTACAGTTGCAAGTGATTGGCAAGAAATAATGGATAATAATCATCAAATAAAACATTTAACTGAAGAATATAATAGTCTTTTAAGTGAAGAAAAGAAGTTGGAAAGTGATGTTGCAAAATTACAGGATAGTGATTATATAGCAAGATATGCTAAAGAAAAATATTTATATTCACAAGATGGAGATACAATTATAAGAATGGATGATTAAAGTTCATTCTTATTTATTATCTTATCGATTAGTCCATATTCTAGAGCTTCATCAGCGGACAAGAAATTATCTCTTTCGGTGTCTTCAGCAATTTTTTTAATATCTTGTTTAGTATTTTTGGCAAGTATTTTGTTTAGTTTTTCTTTTAGTTTAATTATTCTTTCAGCAGCAATTTTAATGTCAGTTGCTTGGCCTTGAGCACCACCGATTGGTTGATGAATCATTATTTCAGTATTAGGTAATGCTAGTCTCGTGTTGCCACTAGAAAGTAAGAAAGCCGCCATGCTAGCGCACATACCTAAGCCAATAGTTATTACTTTGCTAGAAACAAAATTCATTGTGTCATAAATACTCATACCAGAGGTAATAGAACCACCAGGACTATTAATATAAAGATAAATATCTTCATGATTTATATTATCTAAATATAGTAGTTCACTAATAACAATGTTGGCAACAGAATCATTAATTTCACCACTTAAAAATATAATTCGATCTTTCAGTAGTCTAGAGTATAAATCATATGCATATTCTTTATTACTGCTTTTTTCAATAACTGTGGGTATTATATTCAAAATTTATCACCTAGATAAATAATAGTAAAAAAGTGTAAATTTTATTCAAAAAAAAATATAATTCTGACTTAAACACTTGTTAGAACTAAAAACCTCCTTAAAGTCCCTATTTAAGGGAAAATTAAGGAGGTT
>CALVIU010000009.1 GCA_944331835.1 uncultured Bacilli bacterium
AAAGTCCAAAGGACTCTGTGAAGTAGAAATGCCTTGTAGTGATGCAAGGTCAGTCAAACTTGTTTGACTTTTTGTTCAATTACATTATAATAAAAAAGTTATAAAAAGTGTAAAATTAATGTGAATTTTGTTGATTTTATGGTATAATGGTAAAGAATAGGTGTGGTAAAAGTAATAATAAGAGTATTCTTGATGATTAGTTTATTAAAAGAATATAACAAAATTTATACTATTCCTATATAATAAATCGTTTTTGGGAGGTAAGAATTATGGGATTTATTAAAGCTTTTGGTGGAGCGTTAGGTGGTACTTTTGCTGACCAATGGAAGGATTTTTATGGTCCAAGACAAGGAGTTCCTGGAACAGCTGCGTTATTTCAAGCTGTTCCTCAAGGGACAAATGCTGGAAGAGGCGAAAATACTGAAGGCTCTGAAAATATTATTACAAATGGTAGTAAAATAATAGTTCCAGAAGGAACAGCTCTTATTACTTTACAAGATGGAGCAATAACTGGTTTTATTGCAGAACCGGGAGGATATGAATTTAAATCTGATGATCCAAATTCAAAGTCGTTGTTTAGTGGTGGAGGTATTTTATCATCAACTATTGGAATGTCTTGGGAAAGATTTAAATTTGGTGGTCAACCAGGTGCACAACAATTGGCATTTTATGTTAATTTAAAAGAAATTCCAAATAATAGATTTGGCACTCAATCAGAAATTTATTGGGATGATGCTTACTTTGGGACTCAAGTAGGTTGTGTTACGAGAGGAACTTATACTTTAAAAATTGTTGATCCGCTTTTATTTGTTAAGAATTTTGTACCTGCTAAATATTTGCAACCTGGAGCACCAGTTTTTGATTTTGCTGATATGGATAATGATGCTGCTACGCAATTATTTAATGAAGTTGTAGGAACTTTATCTGCAGCGTTTTCAAATTATACGAATGACCCTAGTAAAGGTAATAGAATATCTAAAATTCAAGGCGATCAAATTGGTTTTGCTCAGGCAATGGCAAAAGCTGTAGAAGATGCTTATCAATGGAAATCATCAAGAGGATTAGAAATAGTTAAAACTGCAATATTAGCTATTGAATATGATGAAGATACTAAGGCTTTGATGAGTGACGTTAAAAAGGCTGATGCACTATCTGGAGCAAGAGGAAATGCTTTTATGCAACAAGCTGCTGCTAGAGGAATACAAGCAGCTGGAGAAAACGGCGGTGGTGCTGGTATGGCATTTATGGGTATGGGTATGAATGCTGCTGGTGGTGTAATGGGAGGAATGCAACAACCAAGTACACAATCAAGTTATCAACCAGCATTTAATCAACCGGCTCAAAATTCGCAAGCTGCACCATCTTCACAAAATGTACAAAATGGTGGAAGTCAACCTGCACAAGCTGATGTATCAACTAAATTGTTAGAAATGAAAAAACTTCTTGATGCTGGAGCTATAACCCAAGAAGATTACGATAAAGTCAAAAATCAATTGTTAGGAATTTAGATTATGCAAAATGGTTATGATAATAATCTAGCCTCTACTACTACTAATAATACCCAAACAAACCAAACGACAGTAATTCAAACAGATGTAGGTGCTAAGGATGGTCAAAATAAATGCCCAAAATGTGGAGCAACCGACATTTCTTTGAATGTTAGTAATAGTAAATTGCGTTGTAATTTTTGCCGGTTTGAATTTGATCCAGTAAAATTATCTAATATGCAAAGTGATATAAGTGAGTTGGAAGGACAAATAGTTGGTTCGGGAGCAACTGATATAATCGCTGATACAAAAGATGTTATTACATTTAAATGTAGTAGTTGTGGAGCAGAAGTAGTAATTGATACTGCTTCTGCTACTCAAGCAAGGTGTCACTGGTGTCGAAATATCTTGTCGGTTAATCAACAAATACCTAATGGAAGTATTCCGGATATTGTCTTACCATTTGGTATATCAAAAGATATAGCCAAAACGCAAATAGAAAAATTTGTTAGTAAAAGAAAGTTTTTTGCTAATCCTAAATTTAAAAAAGAGTTTACAACTGAAAATATAATGGGTGTATATTTTCCTTATATGTTAGTTGATATTAATTCGCATGTTCATTTGGCTGGTTATGGTGAACACCAAACTAGAAAATATTACAGAGGTAGTGGAGATAGAAAACGAGTTTATTATGATGCAGATTTATATGCAGTAGAAAGAAAATTTGATTTAGTTATCGAAGGATTAACTATTGAATCTTCTTTAGATAAATTGAGTAGATCTAGTGATAAAACGAATAATATTATTAATTCTATTATGCCATTTGATTTGGAAAATTGTGTAAAATATAATGCCAATTATTTAAGGGGTTATACTTCTGAAAAAAGAGATGTTAATATAGAGCAATTAAGACCAATTGTAGAAACGCAAGCTAAAGATATTGCTAGATTTTCAGCTAATAGTACTTTAAAAAATTATGATCGTGGAGTTGCTTGGTCAACTGAACAATTAGATATAAAAGGTGAGCAATGGAAAGCTGCTTATTTACCGGTATGGTTATATAGTTATCAAGAAGTTAAAGGAAATAAAAAGATTTTGCATTATGTGGCAGTAAACGCAAGAACGAAAGAAACTATGGGAAGTGTTCCTATTCATATGCCAATGTTATTGGGAATTTCTGCTTTAATTGAATTTTTAAGCTTTGGAGCTGTAGTTCTTGTAGATTTTGAATATGATTGGGTATTTTTATCTTTTGGTTTTATTTATTTCTTTATTATGTATGCTAAATATCGTAATTCAAATGCTAGACATAAATATGAAAAGGAAACAAAAACAGAAATGGATAATTTAGCAACAATTGATAATTTTGTTCAATCAAGAACAGGATTGTCTAGTGCTCGAATGGAAGGAGCAAATAATACTTTCGTATCTGGTCAAAGTATCGGAAGTAAATTTTTAGATTCTTTAACACAGAATAGTTCTTTGACTAATTTTATTAATGATGATAATCAAGATGGAGGAAAAAAATGAATTGTTCAAAATGTGGAACTTTAAATAGTTCAGATGCTAAATTTTGTATTAAGTGTGGAAACGCTTTACAAAGTTCAAATATTTTTTCAAATAATAATGTTATAAACAATCAAATGGCAACATCTCAAGGTGTTGAACCACCAACTAATCAACCAGTGTCTCAAAATACTGTTATACAACAAGGGGTACAAGTAAATGCACAGCCTGTGGTACCTAATACTTCTTCTTTTAATTATCCTAAATACATACTTAATGCTTTGCTACATCCAATGCAAAATTTTAAAAAGGAAGAAGAAAAATTAAATAGCGCAAAAGTATCATTTATATTATTGTTAATCATGGTAGCAGTTATGTTAGTTTCTAATGTTGTTCAGACTGTTCTTTCTACTGTTAGAGTTACTGAATATAGTTGGACTGATGGGTATGTAACTACGTGGAAATGGGAAAAATTAGGAGAAATTAACTGGCTTGAAACTATCGGTAAAAACTTTTTAATATATGCTGGTATTATTTTAATTATTGCGGTATTATTTTATATTGTTAGTCTAATATTTAAGAAAAATTTAAACTTTATAAAAATTTTATCAATTTCTGCTAGTGCAGTAATTCCAGCAGTATTGGGTGTAATGGTTTTATCACCGATTCTTGGTGCAATATGGGAACCACTTAGTATAATATTTAGTATACTTGGCTTAGTATATTCGGTGATTGTTTTGTATGAACTTATAAATTCTAATTTGGATTTGGATTCTGATATGAAAATTTATTTTAATTTGTTATGCTTTGGAATTTTGTTAGTTGCTGGCTATTTTGCTTATATCAATTTATTTGTTACTGTTGATGCTGGAGATTTAGAAAGTATATTTGATTTATTTGGATAAAAATATGGAGGCTGCTTAATAGAATTTTTTAGCAGCTCTTTTTTAGAAAGGGGAAAATATGTATTGTCAAAATTGTGGAAGCCAAATAGATGAAAAAGTTGATTTTTGCCCACAATGTGGGGCAAAGTCGCATCAAAATAAAAGATTATCTTTAGATAAGAAAAAGATATTATTAATTGCTTTAATTATAGTTGTAATAGTTGTAGTTATAATATTATTGGTTAGAATATTTTCTGATGATTCTACTTCAAATGAAGAATATAAGAATTATGGGACCGATAGTTATAATGAAGAGTTGTCATATACTTATAGTGATGATGGTACTCTTAAATTTATTGATGGTACCTTTAGTGATATTACAGTTAATTCTAGTCAAGATGCATTAGAAGCTTTAAATGAATTAAAGAATGAAGTAGGCTTTAATGATGTATTTGAAGAATTAGAATTAGATTATCAAGAAACGAGTGAAGATTTAACTTATTATCGTTTTAATCAAATGTATGAAGATATTCCTGTTTTAAATCAAAATGTAATTGTTAGTGTAGATAATGATGGTAATGTATTAAGTTTTAGTGGCTATTTTGTAGATGATATAGGTATTGATACTACTCCAGCTTTGAATTTGGAACAAGTGGAAGAGATAATTAATAATAATCTTGGTGAAAATCCCAATATAGTTAGTAATGATTTATATATATGGGATGATTATGATAATCAGTATTTAGTTTATGTTGCTATAGGTTATTCTGATACAAAAGTAGTTCAATTAATTATTGATGCTAATAGTGGTGAAATATTAGCAGAAACAAGTATTTTGGAAAATGCTCAAGTTTATTCTTATACCGGTGTTGGAATGGATGATAAAACTTATACAATAAATTTGGAAGAAGAATACGATTATTTATTGTTAAAAAATAGATATAGCTTTTTTGATTCATCGCGAAATATATCTGTTACAGATTGTAGGTATTTAGATCGTACGGGATCTGTTTTAGCTAGTTTTATTACTGGAGCTTCTCCAATTACGGTAGATATAGTTGATGGAGATATTTTTATGGCGTATGAAAATGAAGAGTTTATAAGAAGCGCTGTAACAGCAATGGCAAATTATGAACATATCTATGATTATTATTTAGATGTATTGGGAAGAAATTCCTTTGATAATAAAGGAAGTAAAATAATAATAAATTTAGGCGTTAATGATAAAATGTTTTCAGGAGAAGATTTAAATAATGCTAGTTGGCTACCTAGTCCTTTTAATCAAATGGTAATTGGTGATTATGAAGGAAAGTCATTTGCTGCATCATTAGATGTTTTAGCTCATGAATTTACGCATGGAGTTGTATCATATACAGCTGATTTTGCAAATACTCCTAAAGAAGAAGATATAAATAAAGCCTTTGAATCAGGGGCACTTAATGAAGCTTATTCTGATATTTTAGGATCTTTAATTGAAGGTGAAAATTGGACAATTGCGGAGAATAATGAAACTTTGAGAAATGCTATTAATCCTGAAAGTTATGGAAATCCTAGTGTTAAAAATGGAGAATATTATTACCCAGATGGGTATTTAACCGATGATTTTACTTTGGAAGATTTTTTGGAAAGAAATAATTTAGAATATGTCGTTGATTATGATAATGGAGGGATACATCAAAATGCTAATGTTGTCTTCCATGCGGCATACTTAATGTATGAATCAGGAGCTTTTAGTAGTAAAGAGGAAATGGCTAAAGTTTGGTATAATTCTTTGTTTTTACTATCTTCATATTCTAACTTTGAGGATTGTGCTTTGGCCGTTATTAAAACTGCTAAAAATATGGGGCTAAGTGATACGGCAGTTGCTAAAATTACGCAAGCTTTTATTGATACCAATATGTTAGAAGATGGTTCTTATACTGTTTCTGGTGAAGTTAGAAGTGGTGAGGAATTATTAGAAAATATAACCGTAGAAGTTTATACTTATTATGAAGATGAATTTGTAATAAGTGCTGTAACTGATGGCGATGGTAGATATGAATTGGAATTAGAAACTGGCATATATAAAGTCAAAATCACTAATGAGGAGTTTGAAGAATTTACTGGGGCTTTAATTGTTAGGGGAGATACCGAATATAATATAGTTTTAGCAAGTAAGGGAGCTATTCCTGGAAATGTTGTAAATATGTGTAATACTGATAATTGTTATTCTTTTAAAATTTATTATATGGAAGGTTCTGGAGATAATGATATAGATGAAAAAGTAGACACTTATATTTTAAATGCTGGTACTATTTTTGATAGTGAATCATTAGTAAATAATTTGAATGAAACTGTTGGTAGTGAAATGTTTAGGACTGATGGGGTATCATTTTATATTAGTATGGCTGGTATTGAGATGGAAGTAGCTTGGTATTATAAAGATACAAATACTAAATTTGATTGGAATAAGCCAATTAATAGTGATGTTGAAATAGAAATGAAAGTGCTGAATGGCCTTTTGGATAATGATTTTTTTCAAGATATTAATGATTATTTTAATTGATAAGAAAGGTTGATAGGTTAAGATGAATAATAATTTAAATAATCAAAATAACAATCAAAACTTTGGTTATTATATAAATGATAACCAAAACAATAATGTTCCAAAGAAAAGTAATAAAAAAGTTTTAATAATAGTTTTAGCTGTATTAATTGTAATTGTAGGAATTTTGGTATTTAATAAATTTTTGGCTAATGAAAATAACAGTAATAATATGAGTAATAACTCTGAACAATTAGATAATCAAAATGGAAATGTTAATGATAGACCAGATGATAGTAATAATAATCAAATAGATTCAACTGTTGATAATGTGGATAAGCCTTTTTTACTATATATAACAGATATACTTTATTTTTTAGATAAGGGTACAACTGTAACTGGTAAAATTGAAAGAGGGAGTATTAATGTAGGTGATACTGTTTCTATTGTAGGTTTTGATCGTTCAAATATTAGTACTACTATTACACATATTAAAATGAATGGGAATTCTGCAGTTTCAGCCGAAGCTGGGGATGATGTTGAACTTAGTTTAGATAATGTTGATAAAGATGATTTGGTATCAGGTCAAGCTTTAATTCAACCTGGTTCTCTTGAATCTAGGAAAAAATTTACGGTTGATTTAAAATTGTTTGCTGGTATCAATGCTGATGAACTTTTTAGTAATAATAAATTACTAGTATATATAGGTACTACTGATACAATGGGTACTTTAGAATTTGCTGATAACGTGGAAGTAGGAGAACCTATGCCTGTTACAATTACTTTGGATTCATCAGTTGTAATTGATACAGGAATAACAATTTTTATTAGAAATAATAATCATAATACTATTGCATATGGTGCTGTAACTTCTTTATTCGATGATTAAAATTTAAGTTGCTAATTAATTTTAGCAATTTTTTTGACTTAAAAAAGGAAATAGAGAATTTTTGGGGTATATAATTATGAAAGGAGGATTTTTATGTTTTGAATAAATTACAAGTATATTAATTGAAGGGAGGATTTGGTTATTAAAAAGATTATTTTGGTAGTATTTATTTTTATAGTGGGTATGATTAGTGTTAATGCTAAAACTGATGATATTTATGCTGCTGAGAAGATTGATGGCATGTATATAAGAAAAATATCAAGTTCTGGAAAAGAAGTGAGTAAACAAGGAGGTTTTATTAGAAGAACTAGTGATAATAGCTTTGTTTATTGTGTAGAACCATTTGTCGATTTAATTAATTATTACACATATGATGTTTATAATAATAATCAAGCAAATTATTTAGAAATTGATGAAAAAACATGGGAAAGAATATCCTTGATAGCATATTACGGTTATCAGTATGGTAATCACACTGAGGATTATTGGTATTATATTACCCAAGTAATGATTTGGAGAACTGTTGATCCGGAGGCTAGTTTTTATTTTACTAACACTTTGGGAGGAGAAAATGATGAACGCTTATATGCTAAAGAAATTGAAGAGATTGAGAGTTTAGTTAGTAATCATTATGTTACTCCAGAATTTGATGAGATAGTTTTAAAAGAGGGAGAAACCAAGCGCTTTTCTGATAAAAACAATGTATTAAGTAATTATGTTGTTGTAGGTAATTCAAATGTAACAATTGAAGATAATGAATTAGTAGTTACTAAAGATACTATAGGAAATGAAGACATTATACTTAGAAAAGATAGCAATAATTTTTCTGATGTACCACTTGTATATATAAATCCTGATAGTCAAAAGGTTTTAGCTGTTGGTAATTTAGAACCTGTTAGTTGTAAGGTAAATGTTAAAGTAACTGGTTACTCTTTAAAAATAATTAAAGTGGATGCATTAACTGGGGATGCCTTAAAAATGACTGGTATTAAATTTAATATATATGATGCCGATACCAATGAATTTATAATGGAAGTAATAACTGATGATAATGGAGAAATTATAATAGATAAACTTTTAAGTAAGGGAAATTATAAAATTAAGGAAGTTAATAATCAGACAATAGATGGTTATGAGATTAATGATGAAGAAATTTATTTTGAAATAACTGGAGAAGAAGATCTTGTTACTATTGAATTTCCTAATAATCCAGTTTTGGGAGCGATAAAAGTTTTAAAGACTAATGAAGATGGAAATGCTCTTGCCGGAGTAACCTTTGGGCTTTATCAAAGTGATGGCACTTTAGTAGATATTGTTATTACTGATGAATTAGGTATTGCTTTATTTGAAAACTTGCAAGCTAGTACATATCAGTTAAAGGAACTGGCAACTCTTGATGGATATTTATTAGATGAGACTGTCCATGAAATAGAACTGAAATTAGAAAATAATAAGTTAGAAACTGTAACTATTAAACTAGTAAATTATCAACCTAAAGGAAGTTTAGAAATAATCAAAGTAGATACAAATAATAATCCTTTACCAGAAACGGAATTTGTTTTATATGATAGTAATAGGAAAGAAATAAAAAAGACTAAGACTGACAGTGAAGGCAAAATTATAATTGATAATTTATTATTAGGGAAATATTATTTAGAAGAAATTACTCCAGCTGAAGGTTATCAATTATTAGATGATATTATCGAATTTGAAATTAATAATAATAAAGAAGTTATTACAATAACTGTTACTAATGAAAAAATAGATATCGATATTCCTGATACAGAGATTAGTATGAATATTGATGATTATATCTTAGAAAAAAGGAAAAATTTACTAAAATAAATTTGTAAATATCGTTTTAAACATGCTATAATACTACTTAGGAGTTTTGTAGTATGAAACGTAGTGAAGTTGATAGAAGTAAATTAAGTCCTATGATGGCGCAATATATGGAAATTAAAGATGAGTATCCTGAGGAACTTGTCTTTTATCGCTTAGGGGATTTTTATGAAATGTTTTTTGATGATGCTTTAATTGCCTCAAGAGAATTAGAATTAACTCTTACAGGAAGAGTTGCAGGGCTAGAAGAACGAGTTCCTATGTGTGGAGTTCCGCACAACAATGTTAAAACATATATTGAAAAACTAGTTAATAAGGGTTATAGGGTTGCTATTTGTGAACAATTGGAAGACCCTAAAACAACAGGAAATAGAATGGTAAAAAGAGGGATAGTTGATGTAATAAGTAAAGGAACTATTGCTGATAATGACCTTTTAAATGAACGAGATTCATCTTATATAGCTAGTATTTTGTTTTTTCAAGATATTATTAATATAACAATCCTTGATATTTCCACTAGTTATTTAGCAAACCTTAGTATTCCTAATAATATGGATACATTATTAAATGAAATACTTAATTATAATATTAAAGAAGTAGTATTAATAGATAATTTAAATACTTCTTTTATAGATTTACTTAAAAATACTTATAATATTGAAGTAACAATTAGTAGTGAGTTTTTAAAAGATAAATATCAAGATTTTTTTAGTACGATACCTGATGTTAGAGTAAGAAGTGGAGTAGAACATTTATTTTATTATTTAAGTGTACGTCAGTTAAAAGATTTAAGTCATATTAACAGTATAGAAATAATTAAGAAAAATGATTATGTTGAAATGGATGTTCATACGGTTAGAAATTTAGAATTAGTGGAAACGATAAGATTAAAAGAAAGAACTTATTCTCTAGTATGGTTACTTGATAAATGTAAAACTGCCATGGGAAGTAGAAAACTAAAAAGTTGGATATTAAATCCTTTAAAGAATAAAGATGTAATTGAAAAACGTTATGAAAGAATTGAAAAATTAAATAATGAATTTATTTTAAAAGATGAGTTACGTAACTTATTATATGAAGTATATGATATTGAAAGATTATCTGGGAAAGTTATTAATGGTAGTTTAAATGCTAGAGATTTATTACAACTTAAAAATAGTTTAGCAGTTTTACCTAAAATTAAAGAGATAAATGATAAATTAGGTTTTGATTATGAAATTGCTAGCCATAGTGATATTTATGAATTGCTAGATAATGCTATTGCCGAAGATCCACCGATAAGTGTTAGAGAAGGATACATTATAAAAAGTGGCTTTAATAGTGAGTTGGATGAACTTCGTAGTATTCGTAGTGGTGGTAAAGATTTTGTGGCTAGTTTTGAGGCTAAAGTAAAAGAAGAAACGGGAATTAAAAATTTAAAAGTTGGTTTTAATAAAGTGTTTGGTTATTATATTGAAGTACCAAACGGTAGTAAAGATCAAGTTAAAGATGAATTTAATTGGTATCGTAAGCAAACACTAACTAATTGTGAAAGATATATTTCACCAGAATTAAAAGAAAAAGAATCTCTTATTTTGAATGCTGAAGAAAATATAATCGATTTAGAATATAATTTATTTTGCGATATCCGAAATAAAATTAAGTTAGAAGTTCCGTTGTTAAATAAGACTGCTGATGCATTAAGTGAACTAGACTGTATTTTATCCCTAGCAGTTTGTAGTGAAGAATATAATTTAGTAAGACCAGTTATTAATGATAATGGTATTATTAATATTAAAGATGGTAGACATCCAGTTGTAGAAATTGTAAGTAAAGAAGAATATGTTCCTAATGATTGTGTTATGGAAAATGGCATTAATACCCTTTTAATTACCGGACCGAATATGAGTGGTAAATCGACTTATATGAGGCAACTAGCTATAATTATTATAATGGCTCAGATTGGGTCTTTTGTTCCGGCATCTAGTGCAAACTTGCCAATAATTGATAAGATATTTACCCGTATTGGGGCTAGTGATGACTTAGTAAGTGGTGAATCAACATTTATGGTGGAAATGAAAGAAGCAAGAAATGCGATATGTAATGCAACAGAACATAGTTTGATATTATTTGATGAATTAGGTCGTGGTACTGCTACTTATGATGGTATGAGTTTAGCTCAAGCAATACTTGAATATATCAGCGAAAATATTAAATCATACACTTTATTTTCAACCCATTACCACGAACTTACGAGATTAGATAAGAAATTTAAGAATATTAAAAATGTGCATGTAAGTGCGGTTGAAAATGGCGATACGATAACATTTTTACATAAAGTTAAAAGTGGGGCTGTTGATAAAAGTTATGGTATTCATGTAGCAAGACTTGCTCATATGCCTACAAGTTTACTTGCAAGAGCAGATGAGATACTTAGTGAATATGAAACTAATGCTAAGAAAAAAAATCCGGAAGAAAAAGTACAACTTAGCATGGATTTCTTCCAAGAAACTAAAAATAGTGATATAATTAAAGAGAAGTTAGAAAGTATTGATTTGATGAATACAACACCAATTCAAGCACTTAACTATTTATTTGAATTAAAAGAAGAAATAAAAAAGGGTGAGTAATATGAAGTTTAAAGAAATAATAAGATTTTTTAAGAGGTATTTTAAACAAGAAAAAACACTTCTTATTAAATCTTTTATTTTTATATTTATTAGTTCTTTGTTAGGAGTATTATATGGCTATTTAATTGGTGAAGCAACTCAAAATGCTACTGAAAGTCATTTTTTTATAGCAGTTATGATTTTGCTTTTTTATCTTTTTATGGCTTTACTTGATAATTTAATATTTAATCGATTAGGTAAAATATGTATTAAAAAGGCTTGTAGTAATATTATGGAAAGAATTAGTTATGATGTTTACTACAAAGTAGGTTTGCTTCCTGCACGGGCATTTGAAGAAAAAACTAGCGGAGAACTTATTAATCGCATAGTAAATGATTCAGCGACGATTACAGAAACATTTCAGCAATTTGTAAGAGTAATAACAGTTCTTTTTACAGCACTTTTAATATTTATTTATGTTTTATTTAATTCTTGGTTAGTTGCTTTAGAAATAGTAATATATTTTGGTTTATTTTATATATATTCTAAGAAGTTTTTACCTTTAATAAAAGAAACCCAAAAAGAAATATCTAAAGAAAAAGATAATACAGTTGCAGAAGTTAATGAAACAATCCGAGGTATTAGGGAAATAAGAGCTTTAGGGATTAGAAAAAGTGTTAATAGTACTGTTAAAAAAATCATCAATATTGTATTTATAAAAACTAGAAAACAAATGGTTGATGAAGAAAATTACTATAGTGCGACAGATTCCTTAAGTAATGGCCTTGAAGTAGTAGTATTTGTTACATGTATTATTTTAATGGGTTTAGGTAAATGTGATATTGGCTTTTTCATAGCTATGACTTACTATATATATCGTTTTACCTATTTAGTTGAATGGGTAATGACTTTGAGTTCTTCAGTACAAAAAATGCGTGTTGCTGTGGAAAGAGTAGATGAAATATTGGGTAATAAAATGTATACAGATGTGAAATTTGGAACTTTACATAAGACAGATATTGTTGGAAATATTGAATTTAAAAATGTGACGTTTGGTTATACTAAAGAAGAAGGAAATGTTTTTGAAAATTTCAATCTAGAAATTCCTAGTAATAAAAAGATAGCGATTGTTGGTAAAAGTGGTCAAGGTAAAAGTACAATATTTAATTTATTGCTTCGTTATTTTGAACCTCAAAGTGGGGTAATATTAATAGATGATAATCCAATAAATGATTTTGATGAGGATTCATTTCATCAAAATATTGCTATCATTCGTCAAGATCCATTTATACTTAATAAGACAATATTAGAAAATTTTCATATAATAGATCCATATATTTCTTTAAATAAGATTAGAAAAGCTTGTAAATTAGCAGAAATTGATGAATATATCATGAGTCTTCCTGATAAATATGATACTAAAATTGGGGAAGGGGGAGTCAACTTAAGCGGAGGTCAAAAGCAACGGCTTGCTATTGCTAGAGCCCTACTTAAAGATAGTAGGATAATTTTATTTGATGAAGCAACAAGTGCTTTAGATAACGAAAATCAAAATAAAATAAAGTTAGCTATTGATAATTTAGTAGAAAATCATACTATTGTAATAGTTGCTCATAGACTTTCAACAATAATAGATGCTGATATTATTTATTTGATTGATGGCGGTAAAGTTGTTGCTAGTGGAACGCACAAAGAATTAATGAAGAAAAACAAAATATATAAAACTTTATATAAGAGTGAAAATTAAAAGAAGTAATCCGAGTTTAGAATTACTTCTTTTCTTTATCTTTGATTATTATTTCTAAATCATATTTATTGGCTATTTCTATTATATCGTTAAAAAAATATCTGCTTCTACCTGATTCATTAGAATATTGCCAATCTTCTGATTTATTAATTCTTTTGGCAAACTCTTTTTGGGTCAAATTCGTATTTTGTCTAATAAATTTAAGTACTTCGTTAGCTTTATATTTGTTTGCTTTTATTTCCATTGTACCCACCATTTGCATTATATCAATTTAATATTCTAAAATATTAAAATCCGTATTGACAGGTAGTAATGGCGAATATGCAGGCTCTTATTCAAGTTCTACTGCTTTTTATCTCGGAAATATGCTTAAAAACAATATATCTGTTTATTATTATAGAAACTCTAGTAATACTATATGGGGGGAAAGCGAATTGAATTTGATAAATTTAAATAATATTTTTTTAAATTATATTGGTGAACAATTTGCGAATAAAATTGCAATTCATCCTTGGGTTGTTAGAGGTAATGATTATTTAATTAATTCTATTGCTAAAAATATTGTTCAATTAGAGGTTATAAATCCTGGATTAAATACTATATTTGAGGGTAAAATTGGACTAATGTATGTAAGCGATTATGCTTATGCGGCGGATTCGAATTATTGGAATCTTACAGTATCACGCTATACTGATATTACAGGAGATAATTGGATGTATATGGGGTTATATGAGTGGACTATAACAGATTATTATAGTTCATCTTCGATTTATTTTTTAGCTGATCAAGGTCGGGTGTCATCGGGTAGTTCTTCAGCGTATGCAGTAAGACCGGTTTTCTATCTGAATTCTGATGTTATTTATGTTTCAGGTACAGGTACTCAAACTGATCCATATCAAATTCAATAAAAAAGGTAAGCATTTTGCTTATCCTAGTGCTACATCGAAAATCATCATGATGATGAATCCGAGTATTGTGAATAGGGCCATAAGGTCCTTTTTTTGGTTGGTTTGGCTTTCAGGTATTAATTCTTGGACGACGACATATATCATGGCACCACCAGCAAAAGCTAGTAGTATTGGTAATAAAAATTGAATTTTTAAAACAAGTATTGCTCCGATTACTGCAGATATTGGTTCGACGATACCACTTAGATTGCCAAACAAAAATGCTTTACTTCTACTCATTCCTTCACGCCTTAGAGGAAGTGATACTGCAGACCCTTCTGGAAAGTTTTGAATTCCTATACCTAATGCTAGCATGAGAGCTGCACTAAGTGTTGCTCCTTCGATTCCATAAGCAATTGAACCAAATGCTACACCAATTGCCATACCTTCTGGTTTAGATTTTATGTAATGTTTTGGAAATTAAAAAAAATAGTTACTTCTTTTGATTGTGATATTTCTATTTCGGATATAAGTTTTTTAATTAAATAATCTGGTTGAAATTCTAAATTTATTAATTTAGTTATTAATTTTTTTTCTTTAGGAAATTTTGCGTATAGTATGTTGTAATCTATTTTGGCTAATATTTTAGATACTATATTTAGAATATCTTGTTCTAGTGTTTCATAATTAAATGAGTGGGCGGTGCATAGTTTTTTTTGATAATTAGCTCGGTAGTAGTTGCAACAAAGATACTTTTTATTGTATTTATTTTTACTTTTAATAATTATAGGATGTTTACATTCATAACAAAATAATAGGTTATCTAGTAAATTGTATTCTTTTTTCTGTTTTTTTCTTTTTAAGTATGTTTGAATGATATTAAATTTATCTTTGGATACTAAAGCAGGGTGGTCATTAGGTGTTATTATCCAATTTTCTTTTTTGATATTTATTATCTTGCGATATTTATAACTTAATCTTTGATGCTTGTTTTGAACTAAATCACCGATATAAATTGGATTGGTAAGTATTTTTCTAATTGATATTTCTTGCCATTTAGTTTCTTTATTTTTTCTAATTTTGCTAAACGTGGGAATAGAATTATTATTTAAATAATTCTTTATGGATGATAAAGGAACTTTGTTATAGGCAAGTTCAAAAATTTTTTTAACTATATTAGCTTCTTTAGGATTTATGATAATTTTGTTTTTTACTTTGGGATTTCTTTGGTAACCTAAAGGAAGACATCCTCCGGTCCAAAGGCCTTGATGTTGCATAGTTTTTATGGCTGTTTTAATTTTCTTGGATAAATCTTTAGCATATAAATCATTAATTATTGCTTTAAATGGAGCAATATCGTTATTCGAATTATCTAAAAATGTATCGATATTATCCGTAATAGCTATAAATCTGATATTATTGATTGGAAAGAAGTGCTCAACAAGTTCACCAGTTTTAATATAATCTCTTCCTAAACGCGATAAATCTTTGACTATAACGGTATTTATTTCTTTGTTTTGTATATCTGTTAGTAAAGAGTTAAAAGCTGGTCTATTAAAATTTGTTCCAGTATAACCATCATCAACGTATATTTTTTTAATTTCATAATTTAAATTATTGGCATAGTCAATTAATAAATTTTTCTGGTTTTTAATGCTATCATTTTTATCCTCTTTAGATAATCTTATATATAAGCCAGCTTTAAATTGCATTATTTTTTAATATGTTTGTAATAATTTCTTCTAATATTTTTTCTAAAGAGTTATTATTAAATTTAAATTTATAAGTATATTTTGCCATATTATCCTCCATTAAAATATATAAAAAAGAAGCAATTTTATGCTTCTTCTAAATAATCTTCTTGGTAATCTTCAGAGTATTCTTGAATTAATTTACTAAGAATAATTGGATCATTGATTTTTTGCGCATATATTTCATTATCCTCATTAATTTCTTTTAAAACGATGTAGTCATTTGTTGGTTCATCAGAATCATTTAGAGCTACTGCTAAAAAGTAGTTAGAGTTATCAACTAGACTTTCTAGTAAAAGAAGATAACTTTTACCATTTTCTAAATCAATTATTTCGTCAACTTTCATATTTTACCTTCCCATTCTTTCTTCTTTTTCATTATCGATGATTGGTTCATATTCTAAAGATGTATCGATAACTTTTCGTGCTTTATTAGTTAGTCTTTGTTTTTCACGGTCAGTTAAATTTGGATTATTAATTATTTCAACAATTAAGTTATTTATTATTTGTTCTACATCTTGATGTTGCATATTAGGAACATTTTGGTTAATATTTTTAATTTTTTCCTTGAAGTTCGTGTATTCTTCGCTTTTTTTATTTGGAAGTATTGCTCCAAGTCCTGTTAAACCAAGTCCAGTAATACCTAAACCTAATACACTATTACTTATAGCAGTTACGGCACTAGCAGCAGAGGCAGCTTCGGCGATTTTGGCAGCTGCAAATGGTCCTAATTCAATTCCTCCGAATGTCCAAATACCAGAACCGACGTTAAATATTGCTTCAGATCCAGTTAATGTTTGAATAGTGGATGCTAAAGCTGTATTAGCACTATGTAGAGCAACTTGTTCACTGGCAATTGCATTTCCCCATAAGGCTCCATTATTCATCATTGCTGATGAAAGACTAGCGATTTCACTAGTATGAAGCATTGTAGTTATAGCAGGTATTAAATATTGTAAAGCTATGATGGTAGCTACGATAAGTAGAGAAATACCTACAGCAATTAAAATTTGCTTTTTGTGTTTATTTAACCATTTGCAAGTTCTTCTAGCTATAACTTTAATTTTTGGTTCTTCATTTTTTTCTTTAGATATATCATTAGTAATAGCTAATTGTTCGTTTCCGTTAACTGCTTCTGTGTAGCTAGGATTTATGGCTGGGGTTGGTTCTGCTATCTTTTTTTCATTATCTTGTTTATTTTCTTTTTGAGGTTCTAAAATAGCTAATTGTTCTTCTTTTTTTACAGGCCCTGTATATTCTGGGTGAGAAGTCAAAGCAACATTTTCACTTGGGAATGGACTTTTTAATTCTTTGTCATTTTTAATATTATTTTGTGTAAAATGATATGCTTCGTCACTCATTCTTTTAGTAGCTTTAATATTTTCGTCATATGCTATGCCATAACTTTGGCATAAACTTTTTAATTGTTCTTCTTTTTTAATGCTATCTTGAGCAAAAAGAGATACTTCATTACTCATGTTTTTAATGGTATCTTCTATAGCTTTTCTGTTTTCTTCATTCAAGACTAAATCAGCGACATCTGTACTTATAATTCCAATATTTTGAAGTAGGGAAGCTTTAAGTTCAATTATATTAATGCCATAATTATTACTTTGTTCTCTTTTAAGACTTTCATATTTCTTTAAAGAATCATAGTATAACTTACTGTAAGCTTTAGCATTGCCATTTAAAAGCGCAATAGTTCTTTGATTTTTTTCCGCAGCACTCAAATTAGAATTTTTATCAAGTTCATAAATTTCTTTTTTAGTTTGAAGCATTCTTTCTTTGTTGTAAAGCATTTGGGCTTCTGCTTGCTGAAATTCTTTGATAAAATTAAATGTTCTTTCAAGGCTTAATAAATCTTTATTGAATTTATCTTTAGCTGTAGGGCTTGATTTGACAAAATATTCATCATCAAAAGTAAGTTTTTTAATTTTTTCGATACTTGGTAATATAGCCTCATAAAGTTTTGTTACATCAATATTATTAATTTCTTTTTGTAAATCTAATAATTGATTTAACAAATCATAAGGGCTTATACTAGTATTATCTAATTCTTTTATAAATTTATTGGTATCAGTTATAATAAAACCGTTATTAGTAAACTCTTTACCTAAATCAACTTCTTGCATATCAATATTTCCTTTCTTATTATTTATTTTAGCATATTTAATAATAAATTACAATTAAATTAAACCATCTGGTATGTTATGTAATGTAATCGAAGATATGAGCATGATTGATCTTTTTAGTTTGTTTTTTTCATCTGTTTTTTTAATACTTTTTTTAGTTAAGAAGTCAAATAGTTTATCTCCGAGATAAAGAAGAAGACCTCCCCCTAGAAAACTTAGAGAAACTACTAACCAAGGAATCATTTCTAGGGATTCAGCCATTTCAATTGCAGGAGATAAAAGCGAGAAAAATGTTGCTGCAATCATTACTCCAGCTGCAAAGCCTAACATGGCATCTAATATGCTTTTATTAACTTTTTTAAATAAAAAAACTACTGATGCTCCGATGGCTGTTATTCCCCAGGTAAAAAGAGTAGCAATAAAAGCTTGAATAGGATGAGATAAATTTATAAACCAATCTAGCACGTATTAAACCTCCTTATTCATTAGTAGTGTATGTCCTAAAAATTTTTGAGTGATTATTCTTTACAAAAGTTTTTAAAACTATTATAATAACTTTTGAGTTCGGGAGGTATAATCATGTTTAATGTGCCAGTAATTATTTTAAAAAATTTAGTTATCCTTCCTAAACAGGAAATAAAATTAGAATTAAATAACTTAATTAGTGAAAAGACAATAAAAGAAGCAACTTTAAATTATAAGGGAGAGGTATTAGTTATTGCTCCGATAGATGCTAAAGAGGAAGAACCTAGTGTCGATGATTTACCAAAAGTAGGTGTTATTGCTCATATAAGAAGTAAATTGGCTGTCGATAAAGGGATTCAAGTAAAATTACAAGGCATTAAAAGAGTTGCTGTTACTAGATATTATAGTAATAATGATGATGTATTATTTAGTGAGGCAATGTATATTGATTTGCCTCCTTTAATTGAAGAAGAAGGTAACGCAATATTAAGAAAACTAATTGATACATTGAAAAAATATATTGAAGCTACTGATAGTGCTTCAAATGATATTTTGGCATATTTAATGAATAATAAAGACTTAAATAGAGTGACTGATATTATTGCATCTTATTTGCCTTTTGGAGTTGCTAAAAAACTTGAATATATGCAAAATATAAATCCTATTAAAAGAGCTAAAGCTTTGATTAAAGATATGAACGAGGAAATAAAGGTATCAGAATTAGATCAAGAATTGGATGAAAAAGTTGATGCAATTTTAGTTAATGATCAAAGAAAGTTTGTCTTAAAAGAGAAAATTAAAGTAATTAAAAAAGAGCTAGGGGAAACTTCTTTACAAGAAGAAGAGACTCTTAGATTTAGAAAAATTTTGGAAAAGTTAAGAATTGATAAGAAAATTAAAGAAAAAATTAGCTCAGAAATTACTAAATATGAATTTATGAATGAATCGAGTCCAGAAATTAGTGTATTACGTAATTATATCGAGTATGTTTTAAATTTACCATGGACAAAGAGTACAAAAGAAAATGCCAATTTTAATAATGTTTTAAAAGTATTAAATGAAAGTCATTATGGGTTAGAAAATATAAAGACAAGAATCACAGAATATGTTGCTGTAAAAAATATTAATAAAAATATTGCTAGCCCAATAATTTGTTTGGTTGGTCCTCCGGGTGTTGGTAAGACAAGCATAGCTCTTTCAATAGCTAAAGCTTTAAATCGGAAGTTTTATAAAATAAGTGTTGGGGGATTAAATGATTCAACTGAACTAATTGGTTCAAGAAGAACTTATTTGGCGGCTTCTCCAGGTAAAATTATTCAAGGAATTAGTAAGAGTGGAAGTAATAATCCTGTTATTTTAATCGATGAAGTAGATAAAATGGTTAAAGATTATAAGGGAGATCCTGCTAGTACTTTACTTGAGATATTAGATCCAGTACAAAATAAATATTTTGTCGATAATTATGTTGAGGAACCTTTTGATTTAAGCAATGTATTATTTATTTTAACTGCTAATTATTTAGGAGATATTCCTAGTGCTTTAATTGATAGAGTAGAAGTAATAGAATTAAATAGTTATACAATATTTGAAAAAAAAGATATTGCTAAGAAGTATTTATTACCTAGGATATATGCTGAACATATTATTGTTGATCAAAAAATTCATATAAGTGATGAACTGTTGTATTTTATTATTAATTCTTATACCAAAGAAGCTGGGGTAAGAGAGTTAGAAAGAGTTCTTAGTTCTCTTATTAGAAAAATGGCTATTAATAATATTAAGACTATTAATCAGGATAAAGTTATTAAATTATTAGGTAATCCTAAATATAGGGTGGAATTAGTTAAAGAAAATACACCAGGGGTAGTAAATTCATTAGCTTATACTAATTTAGGTGGGTTAGTAACTAAAACAGAAGTTTTAGAATATAAAGGTAATGGTAATGTTTTGATTACTGGTAGTGTTGGTAAAATAATGGAAGAAAGTATTAAAGTAATAATTTCTTTTGTTAAGAGTCACTACAAATATAATTTAAATAATGTCGATTTGCATTTCCATTTTTTGGATGCGGCGACGAAAAAAGATGGTCCATCAGCAGGTCTTAGTATTGTTGTTGCTCTTTTATCTTTGCTTGAGAAAAAAGTTATTCCGGAGGATGTTGCTTTTACCGGAGAGTTAACTTTAAATGGAAGTATTTTAAAAATAGGCGGGTTAAAAGAAAAATTAATTGGAGCATATAATGAAAATATAAAGACAGTATATATTCCTGTTAGTAATATGGGAGATTTAGAAGATGTTCCTAAAGAAGTTCGAGAAAATTTGGAAATTGTTGCGATTGAACATTTTGAAGAATTGTATACAAATTTCTTTAAATAAGATATAATATATAAAAATAAGGAAGTGAGTTTATTTGAATTCATTAGCTATATATGAAAATCTTGATATTATAAAAATATATAACAAGATTGATGCTAATATTAACTTTGTCAAAACTGATACTCGAAAAATTGGAGAAAATGATTGTTATGTAGGAATTAAAGGAAATAGTAATGATGGCAATCTTCTTTATATGGAAGCTTTCTTGAAGGGAGCTTCCATAGTTGTCCTAGATAAGTATGAGTATAAAAAGGAAGATGAAGAATATTTAAGAAGAAATAATAAAAGTATAATTTTAGTTAAGGATACGATTAAAGCGTTGGGGGATTTAGCTAAATATAAAAGAGATACATTTACTAATCCAGTAATAGCTATAACAGGTAGTGCTGGTAAAACTTCAACTAAAGATATTGTTTATAGTGTTTTAAAAGAAAAATATAATGCTCATAAGACTATAGGAAATCAAAATAATCATATTGGGTTGCCTCTTACAGTTTTAGCTTTGGACAGTAAAACGGAAGTTTTAGTTTTAGAAATGGGAATGAACCATTTAGGAGAAATAAGATATCTTACTAATATTGCTAAACCAGATGTAGCTATTATTACTAATGTTGGGACAGCTCATATTGGTAACTTAGGAAGTAGAGAAAACATTTTAAAGGCTAAATTAGAGATATTAGAGGGATTAAAACCAGGTGGAACAGTAATAATTAATAATGATAATGATTTATTACATGAATGGTATTTAGAAAATAAAGATGAGTATAAAGTTATAACTATTGGTATTAATAATCCTAGTGATTATCTAGCTACTGATATAGACTGTGGAGAAGATGGCAGCACATTCAAATGCCAAAATATTGTGTATAAAGTCCCTGTTGGGGGAGAACAATTTATCTATAATGCTTTAGTAGCTATTGCTGTTGCTAATATTTTTGCGGTTGAAACTGAAAATGTTCAAAAAGGAATTTTGAATTTTGAATTAAGCAGTAATAGAATGCATATAATTAATAACGAGAGTACTAATATCACCATAATTGATGATTCTTATAATGCTAATTATGATTCTATGAGTTATGCAATTAAGTATTTAAGTAGTTTAAATGGTAGATTGATTGCTGTTTTAGGAACTATGAATGAATTAGGAGAATATTCACAAGATTTACATCGTAAGTTAGGTAAATTGGTGTATGAAGAAAAAATAGATGTTTTAATAACCGTTGGTAATGATGCTAAATATATTAATGAAGAAGCCATAAATGAAGGATTTGATGCTAGGAAAAGTTATCACTTTGATAATAATAATGATGCTATAAATTTGCTTAAAGAAATATTGGAAAATGGTGATGATGTTTTAGTCAAAGCTAGTAACTCTTTAAATTTCAAAGATATAGTGGAAGCTATTAAATAAGGAGTGTTATGAAATTAGGAGTAATTTTTGGAAGTAAATCGACGGAACATGATGTTTCTGTTGTAAGTGCTTCTTATATAATTAAAAATTTAAATAAGAAAAAATATGATATATATCCAATATATATTGATAAAAATAATGATTGGTATGAAGTGTTGGATACTCCAAAAATTTATAAGATTGGAGAAGTTCCAGGTGATATTAAGGCTATCAATAATGTTTTAAAATATTTAAAAGGAATGGATGTTATAATTCCGGCGATGCACGGATTATATGGTGAAGACGGGGCAATTCAAGGATTTTTAAAAATTGTGGGAGTTCCATGTGTAGGTTGTAATATTTTGGCAAGCAGTGTTTGTATGGATAAAGTTTATACAAAGATTTTACTGAAAAATGCTGGTATTAATGTAACTCCAGATCTTTATATTAGATATGAGAATAATAAGTTTTATTACGTTAATCAAAACTTTGATTTAGTTGATGTTACGGTTTTGGATATCGATAAACTAATTCTTAAAAATTTGAGCTATCCAGTTTATGTTAAGCCATCTAATTCTGGTTCTTCAGTAGGTATTAGTAAAGCCAGTAATAAAGATGAACTAAATGTTGCTTTGTATGAAGCAAAAAAATATGATGAAAAGATTTTGATAGAAAAGGCCATAGATGCTAGAGAAATTGAATGTGCAGTATTGAATGATTTGGTAGCTATTCCTGGTGAAGTTTTATCAGCGACTGAATTTTATAGTTATGATTCTAAATATAAAAATAGTAAGTCAAAGACTGTTATTCCTGCTCTAATTAGTGATGATATGATTCAAGATATTCAAGATGTTGCTAAAAGAGCATTTAGGGCAGTTGATGCTAAGGGAATGGCTAGGATAGATTTCTTTATCGATAAAAAGACTAATGAAATATATTTAAATGAAATTAATACTATTCCGGGATTTACAGAAATAAGTATGTATCCAAAATTGATTGAAAATATGGGAATAAGTTATACCGAACTTTTAGATAAATTAATTGATAGTGCTATAAAATAAATGGGCTGTGAGGTTTAAACCTTACAGTTTTTGCTTTCGACAAAACTAGACAAAATCTCCTATAGACTATAGGTTTATTGTGTGGTAGCATAACTAATCAAGGAAGAAACGCTAATAGAAATTCTTTAATAAACCTGGGTAATTAGCTAGTTCTTTCTTAAAAATTAAGGAGGTTTTGATTAATGACCAAAAAAGAAAAAGAAGCAGTAGGGTCAGGTGATGATTTTTTTAAAGCAGTAATGTTATCAAAAAAAGGGAAAAAAATACTTGAACAAATAATTGGACAAGTATTAGGTAAAACGGTAGAAATAATAGATTTTATTAATACGGAACTTGGTAAAATCCAAAAAATAGAAAAAGGAAAAAGAATAGATGTAATAGTAAAAATAGATGGAATAATAGCTAATGTCGAAGTAAATACTAATGATTATAATTATGTTAAGTTTTTTAGAAACTTTGCTTACTTAGTAAATTTATTTAATAGATATTCTGTAACAGAAAATAAAGATAATGAAAAGATATACGATTTAAAAACGGAAATAATTCAGATAAATTTAAATTTTGGAAAAGTAAATACCAAAGAAGCAATATTAATAAATGAATTTGGTAATGATAAAGGAATGAAAATAAAGACACTAAAATCATACGATATTTTTATGGACAACTTTGAGAAATTTTGCTATGATAATGGTGAGGTAGATAAGTATAAATATATACTTATGTTAAATAAGTCGGAGGAAGAATTAGGAAGTTTTTATCCTGAGGATGAAATAGTAAAGGATTATGGTGAAGCATTAATGAAATATAAGAGTGAAGGTTTTATATATCCATATACACACGATGAAGAAAAAGACATGATACATAATACAGAAAAACAACTAGCATATGATGAAGGAGTTGATGCTGGAGTTGAGCAAACTAAAATAGATGTAATAAAAAATATGCTTACAGCAGGAAGTAAAATAGAAAATATTGCTATAGCCCTTGGTATTAATGTAGATGAAATAGAAAAAATAATAAATGAAAATAATCTCGATAACTAAATAGAAGATTTTTATTTAAGTGATGAAATAGTAAAGGAATATGGTGAAGCATTAATGAAATATAGTAGTGAAGGTTTTATATATCCATATACACATGAAGAAGAAAAAGAAATGATACATAATACAGAAAAACAACTAGCGTATGATGAAGGAGTCATTCAGGATATTGAGCAAAAAGAAATAGAGATGATAAAAAACTTAGAAGGTAAATTATCTGTTGAAGATATTGCTGAAGTTGCTAAATTAAGTGTAGATAAAGTAAAGGAAATATTAAAAGAAAAATAATATATTAAAATATGTCAATAATTGTAAATTTTTATATGATTTATATTTTGACGTATATCCAGGATAAAATAACTGTTTTGTTCAATACTATTGTTGGATAATATAGTTGTTTTTTTATTTTCCAAAATATAAAAAATTAAATTTAATAAAATAAGTAGATTTTATTTCTACGATATAATATAATAAAAATGCACGAAAGGATGAAGAAAATGGAAGAATGGAAAAATTTTAAAAATGGTACATGGAATGAAGAAATTAATGTTGAAGAATTTATTCAACTTAATTACTCAGGATATGATGAAGATGAATCTTTCTTAGTTGGTCCTACAGATAAAACTAAGAAAGTATGGAGCAAATGTGAGGATTTGCTTAAGGAAGAACTAAAGAAACATGTTTTAGATATCGATGTTGATCATGTTTCAGGTATTAATAATTATGAAGCCGGTTATATTGATAAAGATAACGAAGTAATTGTTGGGCTTCAAACTGATGCTCCCCTTAAGAGAATTGTTAACCCGTATGGGGGAATTAGAATGGTTTATCAAGAACTTGAGGCTTATGGATATAAGTTAAATCCGGAGATTGATAAATATTTTAATGCCTACCGAAAGACTCACAACCAAGGAGTATTTGATGCTTATACTACAGAAATAAAGAAAGCTAGACATGTAGGTTTACTTACAGGATTACCTGATGCTTATGGAAGAGGACGTATTATTGGGGATTACCGTAGAGTTGCTTTGTATGGTATTGACTTTTTGATGGCAAAGAAAAAGGAAGACTTTGAAAGTCTTACCGGGGAAATGACTGATGAATTAATTAGGCTCAGAGAAGATGTATCAATGCAATATAGAGCCTTAGATGAAATGAAAGAAATGGCTTTAAAATATGGTTTTGATATAAGTAAACCTGCTAAGAATGCTTTTGAAGCAATTGAATGGACTTATTTAGCATACTTAGCTGCTGTTAAAGAAAATAATGGCGCAGCAATGAGTTTAGGTCGTGTTGATGCATTCTTTGATATTTATATTAAAAGAGATATGGATGCTGGTGTGTTAAGTGAAGAAGAAGCGCAAGAATTAATTGATCAATTTGTTATTAAACTTCGTTTAGTTAGACACTTAAGAACTCCGGATTATGATGAATTATTCTCAGGAGATCCAACTTGGGTAACATGTTCTATTGGTGGGGTAAGTGAAAATGGTAAATCACTTGTAACTAAGACAAGTTATCGTATTATTCATACACTTACTAATTTGGATCCAGCACCAGAACCTAATATGACTATTTTATGGAGTGAAAAATTACCAGAAAACTTCAAAAAATATTGTGCTCGTATGAGTATTAAGACTGATGCTATCCAATATGAAAATGATGATATCATGCGTCCTATTTATGGCGATGATTATGCAATTGCTTGTTGTGTATCAGCAATGCGAGTTGGTAAAGATATGCAATTTTTTGGAGCTCGTTCAAACTTAGCTAAGGCACTTCTTTATGCAATCAATGGTGGAGTTGATGAGATTAAAGGAGATAAAGTCTTAGATGTTCCGGCGATAACTGATGAAGTACTAGATTATGAAACAGTTAAGAAAGCTTATTTTAAAGTACTTGAAGAAGTAGCACGCATTTATGCTGGGGCTATGAATATCATTCATTATATGCATGATAAATATGCTTATGAAGCAGGGCAAATGGCTCTACATGATACTAATGTAAGACGTTTGATGGCTTATGGTGTTGCAGGTCTTTCTGTTGTTGCTGATAGTTTATCTGCTATTAAGTATGCCAAAGTAAAACCAATTCGTAATGAAGATGGTATAGCAATCGATTTTGAAATAGATGGGGAATTCCCTAAGTATGGTAATGACGATGATAGAGTAGATACAATTGCTCAGGAAGTAGTTCAAAAATTCTATGATGAATTATGTAAACATAAACCATATCGTGATGCAGTTGTAACATTATCAGTTTTGACAATCACTTCCAATGTGGTATATGGTTCAAAGACTGGATCAACTCCAGATGGACGTAAGGCAGGTGTAGCATTTGCACCAGGAGCTAATCCAATGCATGGTAGAGATGCTAGTGGAGCTTTAGCATCACTAAACTCAGTTGCTAAGATTAAATATAAAGATTGTTGCCAAGATGGTATATCTAATACTTTCTCAATTGTCCCAGCAACTTTAGGTAAGACTGAAGATGAAAGAGTAGAAAACCTAGTCAATGTTTTATCAGGGTATTTCTCTCAAGGGGCACATCACTTAAATGTTAATGTATTAAATAGAGAAACTTTAATTGATGCGATGAACAATCCTGATAAATATCCGCTTTTAACTATTAGAGTATCTGGTTATGCCGTTAGATTTAATCGTTTAACTAGAAAACAACAAGAAGAAGTGATTGCTAGGACATTCCATGAAAAATTATAAGAATCTAAGTGCTAGTGTCAATTCAATTGAATCATTTGGTTTGGTTGATGGTCCCGGTATTAGAACAGTCATATTTTTTAATGGTTGCTTACTTCGCTGTAAGTTTTGTCATAATCCAGAAATGTTTCAGATGCAAGAAGCAAATACAACTGTCGAAGAATTGGTAGAAAAAATTAAAAGATTTAAACCATATTTTAAAAATAATGGGGGAGTAACTTATTCGGGGGGAGAACCATTATTACAAGTGGATTTTTTGATAGAATTGTCCAAAGCCTTGAAAGAAGAAAACGTTCATATTGCTTTAGATACTGCTGGAGTAGGAATCGGTAAGTATGACGAAATTTTAGAACTAGTTGATTTAGTGATATTAGATATTAAACATTTGACGAATGCCGGCTATGAAGAATTAGTTAGCCATAAGATGGATGAATTTTTAAAATTTGTCGATGTATTAAAAAAACATAATAAGGATTTATGGATAAGGCAAGTAGTAGTTCCTGGGATTCATGATAATAAAGAATATATGGAAATGTTAGTTGGTTATTTAAAGACATTGCCTAATATTAAAAGAATAGAATTTTTACCTTTTCATAAAATGGGGGATGAAAAATACGAAAAATTGGGAATCCCTAATCCTTTAAAAAATACGCCGGAGATGGATGGGGTTAAATGTCGAAGACTTTATGAAAAATATATTGAAGCAAACTTTGATTTATAAGTTTGCTTTTTAAGTTTATTAAAGATGTTTGCAATTATTAGATGTATATGTTAGAATAAAAAACAGTGATTTATTATGAGAAAAGTTATATTAAGTGAAGAAGCAAATGAGGAAATTACCAATCTTTTAAAATGTATTATTGATAGTAATGCTGTTAATCCAGATGTTGATGGTATTTATATGAAAGAATATGATTTTTGTGGAATGGAATACCCAACAATTGAATTAGTTTTAATAGTTAAAGATGAATCATTTCCTTTAGAGAAAATTAGAAAATTTTATTCTAAAAATATTAAAACTATTTTAAATAAATTTGGAATAGATATTATGATTGGGGCTGTTTTGAGTGACCATTTAGCATATTTTCCTGAAATGACTTTTTCTGGAATGGATACGCTTGATATTGTTCTGCGTTATGATATCTGCCGTAATTTAATGAATGGACGTATAGTATATGATCCAGAAGATAAATATGAAAATCTAAAATTAAAAATGATTTCAGCTTATGATAAAGATTCATTAGCATATGAGAATTTGATAGAATTTGTTCCACCGATTAAACTAGAAAGAAAAAAACCATCCTAGAATAGGAATGGTATAATTAAAAGAATAATTCCAAATAATAGATAAATTTTAGAATAGTATATTTCTAATGGCGTAATGCAGTTATTAGGGTTTTTAGGATTAATGTATATCTTAAAAACTTTTTTAATTTTAGGATTAAATCCTGGAATTAAAAATTTTGTTTTATCGGCGGTTTTATATTCTTCATTTTTATAAATATAAGTATAATAATATATTCTAATATTTTTTTGATAAGTTGTTTTAAGAGTAGTATCTGTGCAAGTAGCATCAATAAGTTCCATGTTTTTAATCTTATTTTTAAATTTAATAAATTGATATAATAAAATAATTGCAACTGAGAAGCAAATTACAAATAAAATAGTTTGTTCATTAGACATGTTATCACCTTGATTTAAGGTTAGCATAAGAAAATGTTTTTGTAAATACTTTAAATTGTCTAAAATTTTAGATATAATTATTGAGGAGTGATTTTATGCGTTTAAAATTTGAACTTAAATATAAAGATACAAATACGATGGGGCGTCTTGGAGAAATTTATTATAATGGTAAAATATATGAAACTCCAATGTTTATGCCGGTGGGGACTAATGCAACAGTTAAAACTTTATCTCCAGAAGAATTAAAGAGTATTGGCTCTGGTATAGTTTTAGCAAATACATATCATTTATGGCTTAGACCAGGAGAGGATGTTGTTTGTGCTGCTGGGGGATTGCACAAATTTACTAATTATGATGGTCCAATTTTAACAGATTCTGGAGGTTTTCAAGTGTTTTCTTTAGCTAAGCCTAAAGATATTACAGAAGAAGGTGTCAAGTTTAAAAATCATTTAAATGGGGATGCTTTATTTCTTACTCCAGAAAAATCAATTGAAATTCAGCAAAAATTAGGCAGTGATATAATGATGAGTTTTGATGAATGTGTTAAGTGGCCAAGTACTCATGAATATATGGCTCTAAGTGTTGAAAGAACTCTTAGGTGGGCTAAACGTGGAAAAGTAGCAAAAAAAGATAATGATCAATTGTTATTTGGAATTGTCCAAGGGGGAGAATATGCTGATTTACGTAAACATTGTGCTCTAGAACTAGTTAAAATGGATTTTGATGGTTATTCTGTCGGGGGTACTTCAGTTGGTGAAGATAAAGAGACAATGTATAAGATGGTTGAATATTCGACTCCATACCTTCCGGAAGATAAACTTCGCTATCTAATGGGAGTTGGAGATCCAATCGATTTAATTGAAAACGTTATGCGGGGAATTGATATATTTGATTGTGTTTCTCCAACACGTCTTGCTAGACACGGACATGCTTATACAAAATATGGCAAAGTTAATATCAAAAATAGTAAATATAAAAGAGATTTTACCCCTTTAGATGATTGCGATTGTTATGCATGCAAAAACTATACTAAAGCTTACATAAGACATTTAATTGTTGCTAATGAAACTTTTGGAGCAAGACTTTTATCAATTCATAATATTTATTTCTTACATGAGTTAATGAGACAAATTAGAGAAAATATAAAAAATGGAACTATCAAAGAATTTAGAGATGAATTTGTTAAAAATTACTATAATGGTATGAATTATTTAGAAAAGAAAACTATGAATAAGGAAGAATAATCATGAATAAAATATGTATTACTGTAACTATCATAATTATAATTACTTTGGTAATTGGGGTTACTACTTACAAAGTAGTAGATAAACATAATGATAAACTTATGGAAGTAGAAGAAAAATATATAATTGAAATTGCTAAAAAATGTCTAAATGAAAAAAAGTGTTCGGGTAGTAAGATAACTCTTCAAACACTTTATGATTTAGAGTTTTTAGATATGCAAGCTAATCCTGTAACTAAAGAGTATTATAATCCAGAATCTTATGTGGAAATAAAAGATGCTAATTATACATTTATTGTTGTGCGTTAGCTTCTTTTTTATTGATTCCCATCATGCTACCAGCAGTACCTGCAAGAACTAATACAATATAATAAATAATAGTAGCTAGATTGAAGAAGTTCTTGGCGGTAAATAAATTGATTATGATTAAAACTAATAGAAATAGTCCGGACATTTTAAGACCGGCGATATATCCTTTGCTACTAACTTTTTTACCGTTTTTAAAACCTAATATGAAAAATGCTAATAAATTAAATATAAATATTATTAAGTTTGTGATAGTAGAATTAACTCCAATTAAATTGAGTAAGCTACAAACAAATGTAACAAGTATAATAAATATAGCATAATATCCTAATGTTTTAAGTAAATATTTCATCTTCTCACCTAATAAATTTTATGTAGTGATTAAAATATTATGAATATTACCATAATATAAGTGGTGATATTATGGAACTTTTTACAGTTTTATTTAGAACAATATTCTTTTACTTCTTTGTTCTTCTTGCATATCGTATAATGGGTAAAAGAGAAATAGGACAACTGGGTGTAATAGATTTAATTGTTTCAATACTTATTGCAGAATTAGTGGCAATCTCTATCGAAGAAACAGAAAGTCCTATATATTTAACTATTGTACCAATTGCTATGTTAGTTATACTTGAAATTGTTTTTGCCTTTATTTCAATTAAATCAAGAAGATTTAGAACGGTATTTGATGGTAAACCATCTTTAATTATTTGCAATGGTAAAATAAATTATAAAGAAATGATTAAACAAAGATATTCATTAGATGATTTACTTATTAGTTTAAGGCAGCAAGGTATAAAAGATCTTGAAACAATAGAATATGCTTTTTTAGAACCAAATGGTCAATTGTCGGTGTTTAAATATAATATATTTAAATTAAAAAGTAATTATCCAATGGCTTTAATATTAGATGGTTTTGTTCAAAAGGAAGCTTTAAAACATATAAAGAAAAGTGAAGAGTGGTTAATAGATGAACTGGCAGATAAAAACTTAACTCCCAAAGATATCTTCTATGCTTTTTATAAGAAAAATAAAATATTTATTATAAAGAAAACAGAAGTAAAGTAATTGACATTAAATGAACTTTATAGTATATTTTAGCAGAAAAGGAAATGGTTTTTTTTAAAATGAGAGACGCACAGTAGTGCTAGGTACTCTGACGTTTCCTTTTTGTTGATTTAGAAAAGAACTGGTTTCTCTTGCACGTTTAGAGCGTTTGTTTAAGGCTTGGCATTAAACGCAGTGACAGAAGTTCTTTTCATTTTTTTTTGTAAAAGCAATTGACATTAAATAAACTTTATAGTATATTATTTATAGAAAAAGAAGCGGTTTTATTGAGGAGTGACGTACTTATAGTACCAGGTACTTTGACGCTTCTTTTTTTATCTTATAGGAAATTGCATTATTTAGTAAAAATCAATTGACATACATACGTTTGTTTGTTATAATTGGTTTATCAACTAAAGGGGGGGAATAGAATATAGTTGAAATAATAAGAAAAAATATGTATTAATTGAGTGTTATAATAATGGAACATATAGTAGGGTGGCGACCATCCGAAACTGGTCTATGGAGAGTTCGAAGGACTCTGTGAAGTAGAAATGCCTTGTAGTGATGCAAGGATGCCAAACTTGTTTGGCTTTTGTTCTTACCTTGAAATGGTGATGTCATAAAAAATATTATCTATTTTTCCAATTCTAATTATATATATAAATATTATGTTATCTATCTTTACTTTGCCTTGATAGCTGTTAAAGCCACTTTTAAATGTTTTGTTATAATGTTTTAATGGTGAATAGTATTTTATAGTGGAATTTTCTAATAAATCTGATAAACTCGGAAGAATTCGAATTTTTTTGTTAAAGATTTCATGACTCAATTTTTGGGAATTCGATCCCATAGTATATTCTTTTGCTGACAGTTTTATAAATTTGATTTTTTTATTATCTATTGGATCAATTAAATCTTTAAAATTGATATTTCCATTTAAAATGTATTTATAGGCTTGTTTTCTTAATTCACTTCTTGTTATACCCTTAAATATATCTTTGCTATCTTCTATTTCCCAGTATCTTCCATATTTTTTATCATCGACTAATTTATAATTAACTTCGTTAGTTAATATAAATTTATTATTGAATATTAAATACATCCATAAATTTTTAAAGTTAGTAATAAAATTATTATCACTAATAATTTTATTACTAAAAAGTAAACCTGCTATATCACAAATAAGTTCATCACTTATTTGATTATCAATAGCATTTACTTCTAATTCATTAGAAATATAATTTATAAATAATTCTTTTAAATATTTTAAATCTAATAAATGAGTTAATTCATGTATTAGTATAAATGATATATTTTCTTTACTATCCTGATTAATTTTAATGGTTATTTCATTGTCATAAGAATAAATTAAACCATTAACGAAATAACCATTAAAATTAATATAATTTTCAAATATAATATTAATTGTTTTATTCATTGTACCCCCATAATTTAAATAAATTATAACATTTAATCTTGTTGTTTACAATGAATAAATTATTGCTTTATAATTTTTTCTAAAAGGGACTAGAACTTTTTATATATTTTTGTTATACTATTGTAAGAATAGTAGGGTGAGTCAAGTGAAACTTATGAATAGAATAAAAAATAATAAGTTATTATATTTTTTAGGAGTATTAATTGTAGGGGTTTTTATTGTGTTAATTGTTAGGTTTACTTATGCTTATTTAGGTGCAAGTATTAATGATGCTCAAGGAAATGTAACTATTAATAGTGATGAGACTGATAGATTGGATTTTGAAATTGGAGATCCTTTATCAGTTGATGCAACTCCGACGACATTACCTGAGAATGGAACTAATTTAGTTGATACAACTACTGCTAAAGCAATTTTAACTGCTAATACTACTAATAATACAGCAAATTATTCTTATTGGGTATATTTTAATATTTCTAATAATACTTTTACTTATTCTGATGGCTCAACACCTGAGATAATTCTTACAGTGACTGGTCCAGATGGAAATCCTGTTACTAATGTTGAAGGTCTTACTTATGGAACATATAATGGAGTTGCAGGTTTTGATATTACTACAGAAAATGGTGTGTTTACTATTGCTAGTGATTATGCTATTGCTGTAAATTCAAATACTGAGCCTACAGAACAAACTTGGAATTTTACTTTGACTTATTTGAATTTAGATTTTGATCAATCAGGAAATTACGGTAATAGTATGACTACAGAAATTATTATGACGAAAGAAGAAAATATTCCGACGTTGGCAGATTTGTGTTCTGGAAAAACTTTAGCTGAATGCATAACAACAGAAGTATATACAGAAGATGGAGCAGAGGGAATATATTATCACGACGGGGTAGGAAGTTATACGAATGCCGATCAAGAAGCAGGAGATAACTCATATAGATTTAGTGGAGCAAACCCAAATAATTATGTATGTTTTGGAAGCGATGAAGAAACATGTCCAGCAGAAAATCTATATCGTATAATTGGCGTATTTGACGATGATAAAGATAGTAATTATCAAATAAAATTAATAAAGGCTGATTATACAACAAGTGCAATGTTAGGAACTGATGGAAGAGATTATTATGGTGCTTATTCAAGCAGTACATCAAATTATAAAGGAAGTATGGATACAAGTACAATAGCAGGATATAGATGGAATTATGATACAAGTGTAAGTACGTATGGATCAAATAATTGGACAACAAGTGAATTTAATACAATAAATCTAAATACAAATTATTGGAATTATTTAGGTGCAATATGGCAAAACTTAATAGTAGAAACAACTTGGCACCTAGGAGGAATGACATCATATAATAATACAGCAAAAGCATTTTATGATGGAGAAAGAAATAATACAGGATATGGAAGTAATCCAACAACATATAGTGATGAAATAGGATTAATGTATCCAAGTGATTATGGATATGCAGCAAGTCCAGAAGCGTGGATAACAGATTTATATGATTATGAAAGTTCAGCAATAACATCAAACAATTGGATGTATATGGGGTTATATGAATGGACCATTACTCCGTTTTCGTCGCGCAGTGTCAGCGTGTTTTTTGTGTTCAACAGTGGCTACTTGAGCAGCAGCAACGCTTACCTCGGGAATGCCGCTAGACCTGTCTTTTATCTGAAATCTAATGTAGAATTTAATGGAGGAACAGGAACTTCAAGTGATCCATATCGCCTTGCGGTGTGAGAACCTTTAAGCCTCCGCTGGCGGCTCTCAATCCGCCCGGAGGCCGCGAGTTATCAACTAAAAATTAAATTTACAATATAAAAATTATGAAAGGATGATATTATGAAAGTATTATGTATAGGACATTCTAGTTGGGATATAACTGTTCCGGTTGATGATTATCCAACTGAAAACACTAAATATCGTTATAGTGAGAAATATGCTGCTGGTGGTGGACCTGCGAGTAATGCAGCATATTTATTAGGTAAATGGGGAGTAGATACAGTCATTGCTACATCAATTGGTAGTGATGATTTTGGAACAAAAATAAAAAAAGAATTTCAAGAAGTTAATGTTGCAACAGAATATATTGAAACTAGCTATGAAAGAGATACATCATTTTCTTTTATATTAGTTAATAAAAAGAATGGATCTAGAACAGTATTTAATGTAGCGACTGAACATCCACCATTGAAAAAATTAAATTATGAATTTACTCCGGATATTATATTTACTGATGGACATGATTATGGTGCTAGTCAAAATGCTTTAAGTAAATATCCTCATGCAATAACAGTAATTGATGCAGGAAGAGTCACTCAGGAATTGTTAGAATTATGTAAGTATATTAAATATATCGTATGTAGTAAAGGATTTGCAGAAACTGTTACTAATTTGAAATTTGATTTTAATAATCCACAAAGTTTAGTAAATGTTTATACAAAATTACAAAATAAGTATCCTAATGCTAATATAGTAGTAACACTTGAAGAACATGGTGCTTTATATCAAGTTGATAATCAAATTAAAATTATGCCAGGACTTAAATGTAATGCGGTTGATACAACTGGGGCTGGGGATATATTTCATGGAGCTTTTGTATATGGCCTTGCTAATAATTTTGATATGGAAAAGATTATAACACTTGCTAATATTGCTGGTGGTTTGTCAGTACAAAAAATGGGATCAAGATTATCTGTTCCAAATTTATCTGAAGTGCTTGATTATTATACGCAAAAAATGGGGATGGTTAATCAAATGCCTACGGATGGAACTAATACAGGGCAAGTACAACAAACTCAACAACAAGTTCCTCCGCAAAATTCAGTTGGCGGCCAATGATAACTAGTAAAACCCCTAAACTTGACTTACATGGGGAAGTAGTTGCTATGGTGGAAGTACTAGTAAATGAATTTATAAATGATAATAAAAAAATGAAAAATGAATATATAATTATTATCCATGGTAAAAGTACTAATATTTTAACTGAAGAAGTAAGTAGAGTATTAAATAAAAATAAAGATGTTTTAGAATATCGTAGAAACAATTGGAATTTAGGTGAAACAATAGTCAAACTTAAAATATAACCAATTGTTTTTCTTTATAGGGGGATTTATGGGAACTTTTGTTTTAACTGTAATGGAGAGTTGGGGTTACATTGGTATTTGCTTTTTAATAGCAATCGAAAATATATTTCCGCCGATTCCGTCGGAAGTAATACTTACTTTCGGAGGATTTCTTACAACTTACACTAAATTAGGTCCTGTAGGGGTTATAATTAGTGCTACAATTGGTTCTTTAATTGGAGCTATAGTTTTATATTATTTAGGTTATTTTTTTAGTGATAGATTAGATAAACTATTTAAAAGCGATGATATTACCAAAGCCAATGATTGGTTTAAAAATAAAGGCTGTAAGGCCGTACTTTATTGTAGATTTGTACCAATAGTTAGAAGTCTAGTTTCTATTCCTGCCGGAATTAATAAAATGAATATGACTATATTTTTATTGTATACTAGTATAGGAACAATCATTTGGAACACAGTTCTCGTTTATGCTGGTGTAATTCTTGGAAGTAATTGGTCTTACTTTGCAAGTATTATAAGTAGATACTCTAAGGTAGTACTAGTAAGTATAATACTTGTTATTTTAGTTAAAATATGGATAAATGGGTGTAAAAAATTTTTGTAGGTAAATTGTCATTATATGGTATACTTATTAATATAGGAGAATAGATAAGTATGAAT
>CALVIU010000010.1 GCA_944331835.1 uncultured Bacilli bacterium
TTTACAAGCTTTGTACTTTTTTGTGAAGTAAAATATATCATCTTCATAGACTTTTCGTTAGAAATTTAGTACAATTGAAATATGAAGAATTTATTTGGTTTTACAAAAGAAATGTTAGAAAATTATTTTATTGATATGGGTGAGAAAAAATATAAAGCCACCCAAGTTTTTGAGTGGCTATATCGCCATAATGAATATGATATTAGCCAGTTTTCTAATATAAAAAAAGAGATACTTAATAAAATGCAAAATGATTTTACAACGGAATTTATCAATATAGAAAAAGTTTTAGAAGGACCTGATGTTAAAAAGTTTTTATTTAGACTTCTAGATGGTGAAAAAATTGAAGCTGTTTTGATGGAACATAATTACGGGTTATCGGTTTGTGTTTCCAGTCAAGTCGGTTGTAATATGGGATGTAAGTTTTGTGAAAGCGGACGACTTAAAAAGGTAAGAAATCTAGAGGCTTATGAGATTGCCCAACAAATACTTCTTATTCAAAAATACATTGATAAAAGAATTGATAGTGTTGTTGTAATGGGAATCGGTGAACCATTTGATAATTATGACAATATTATTAAATTTATTAAGATAATTAATGATTCTTATGGTCTTGCTATTGGAGCTAGACATATAACGGTATCTACTTGTGGATTGGTGCCAAAAATTGATGAATTTAGTGATCTTAATTTACAGGTTAATTTAGCATTATCTTTGCATGCGGCAACTGATGAAGTGCGAAATAAAATCATGCCTGTCAATAAAGTGTATAATGTTGACACTGTAATTGCAGCAATTAAGCGATATATTGCCAAAACTAATAGACGAGTAACTATAGAATATGTTATGCTTAATATGGTTAATGATAGCACTGAAGATGCACAAGAATTAGCCAAACTATTAAAAGGTATGAATGTTTATGTCAATTTAATTCCATACAACGAGACTAAAAACATAGAGTTTAGTAAGAGTAATAAAGATAGAATAAATAAATTTTATGACTCTTTAATGAAAAATGGAATTAATGTAACTGTTCGAAGAGAATTCGGTGGCAATATAAAAGCAGCGTGTGGACAGTTAAGAAGTGAGAGTGATTAATACGAAATCTTTTTATTTGACGGATACAGGAAGAGTTAGAGAACATAATGAAGATAGCGTAACTATCTTGAAAAATATTAGTGGTGAATATCTACTTGTTGTCGCTGATGGTATGGGAGGACACAGAAAAGGCGAAGTTGCCAGTGCCCTTACTGTTACGCATTTAGGCAAAAGATTTACTGAAAGTGCCTCAATTGGTACAAAAATCGATGCTGTAAATTGGCTTAGTGATAACATAAATGAAATCAATAGAGAAATTCTAGATTATGGCGAAAAGAATGAAAATTCTAAAGGATTAGGTACAACTGTTGTTGCAGCAATTGTGACGAAGGAATTCTTGATTTTTGCTAATATTGGGGATTCATCCGGCTATGTTATGAAAAATAATAAATTACATAGAGTAACTAAACCGCATACATTAGTAAATTTATTAGTTGATGCGGGAGATTTAACTGAGGAACAGGCCAAAACTCATCCTAAGAAAAATGTGCTAATGAAAGCCTTGGGTGCTGCGGAAAAGGCTGAACCAGACATTTTTGATGTCGACAATGGTAGCACTGAAGTATTTTTGTGTAGTGATGGAGTAACTTCGTTACTTAATGATGATCAAATAGAAAAAGTTTTATTAGAAACTAATCTAACTGTGGAGGAAAAAGTTATTAAACTTATAAAGAAATGTAATGCAAGGGGGGGAACTGACAATATATCTATTGCCTATTTAGTTCGAGAAAGGGATGATTTGGCATGATAATGAAGGGGCAAAAAATTAGTGATCGATACCAAATAATTAAATCGATTGGTGAAGGTGGTATGGCTAATGTTTATCTAGCCTATGACACTATACTTGATCGTAATGTTGCGGTTAAAATTTTACGTGGTGATTTAGCCACTGATGAAAAATTTGTCCGTCGTTTCCAAAGAGAGGCTTTATCAGCAAGTAGTTTATCTAATCCTAATATTGTAGAAGTTTATGATGTCGGAGAAGATAACGGTGAATATTATATTGTCATGGAATATGTCGAAGGAAAACATTTAAAAAATTTATTAAAAAAACGTGGTAAACTGACAGTTCCAGAAGTTATCGATATAGTTTTACAGATAACCAATGGTCTTAGTGTTGCTCATGACTCTTATATAATTCATAGAGACATAAAACCCCAAAATATACTCATACTAGATAATGGATTAATAAAAATAACCGACTTTGGTATAGCAGTTGCTATGAATGCAACACAGTTAACACAAACCAATTCTGTAATGGGTAGTGTTCATTATCTTCCACCTGAGCAAGCAAGTGGTAAAGGAGCAACTCTTCAAAGTGATATTTATTCTATCGGTATTTTAATGTATGAACTTTTAACTGGCAAACTTCCATTTAAAGGAGATAATGCTGTTGAAATAGCCCTTAAACATTTAAAAGAACCGATGCCAAGTATCAGAGATGAGATTCCTGATATACCACAGAGTGTTGAAAATATTATTTTAAAAGCAACCGCCAAAAATCCTAAAAACAGATATGCTGATGCAAGAGAAATGCATGAAGATTTAAAAACATGTCTAGATGAATCGCGGGCTAATGAATTAAAAATTACATTTAAGTATCCAGAACATGATTATGATGATACTAAATTATTAAAAACTGTAAAAGAACCAAAGAAAGAAACTAAAAAAGATGAAAAGAAGGACATTAAGGATGGTGAAGAAATTATAGCAAAGCGTATTAATAAAAATGAATCTAAATCACAAAATAAAATGATTATAATACTTGCTAGTATTTTTGTAGGTTTAGTAGTAATTATCACAACGATATTTGTTTTAATCCCTTATATTACTTCTTCAAGACAAGAGGCTGTTCCAGACGTTTCCGGTTATACAGTTAGTGAAGCAATTAACGCTTTACAAGATGCAGGATTTATTGTTGCAGATGAACAAAGAAGTGAAGCAAGTGATACTATCGATGAAGGTTTAGTTACTAAAACTTCACCAGCAGCAGGATCAATTAGAAAAGAAGGAACAGAGATAACACTTTATATCTCTTTAGGAGATGTAACGGTTGAAATTGAGGATTATACAGGTCAAAACTACAACGAAGTTAGAGGACGACTTGAAGCACTTAATATTGTAGTTTATATTGAAAGTAGAGATATTCCTGAAGGTGATGATCCAGCAGATTATGAAGAAGGAATAGTTATGGATCAGTCAATAGAACCTGGAGAAAGATTATCTGAAGGAGATTCGATAACTTTATATATTCCAAAATTAGATAATAAATATCCAAACTTTGTTTTAGATGAGTATACAGTTGCTGAAGTTGAAGAATTTGCTGAGGATTACGGTATTAATTTAACGATAAATTATGAAGATACTACCGAATATGAACCTGGTACAATTATTAGACAAAGTAGAGCAGCGGGAACAACTGTTGTAGAAGGTGCAAGACTTACAATAACTGTTGCTCGAGAACCAAGTAGTGAAACTGAAGAACCAGATGATAGCGGAGGATTAGAATAATGCAAGGTCGCATTACCAAACAAATTAGTAATCAATATACTGTTGATGTAAAAAACGAATTATTCGTCTGTAGTGCTAGGGGAAAGTTCAAAAATATGGGGCTTTCCCCTGTTGTTGGTGATATAGTAGAAATTGATGAAGTTAATAAAACTATCGAAAAAATATTACCTAGGAAAAATAAACTTAATAGACCTGTTGTAGCCAATGTCGATACGGCTTTAATTGTAACAAGTGTCAAAAAGCCAGATTTATCACTTTCGCTATTAGATAAACAATTAACTATTGTTATTTCTAATGATATTGAACCAATTATCATCTTAACTAAATTGGATTTATTAGATAAACAAGAACTAAAAAGCATTAAAAAGATAATGAAATATTATGAAAAATTAGGAATAAAAGTTATTCCTAATACTAAGTTAAATAAATTAAAAAGGTTATTAAAAGAAAATGTAGTAGTTTTAACAGGACAAACTGGGGCAGGTAAATCAAGTATTTTAAATAAACTTGATAAAAACTTACATTTGGAAACTAAGCCGGTTAGTGAAGCCTTAAATAGAGGAGTTCATACGACGAGGCATACCGAACTATATAAAATAAATCACATGTATATGGTTGATACTCCAGGCTTTAGTGCTCTTGATTTAACTGACATTTCAATTGATAATTTGCGTGAGGCTTTTAAGGAATTTGATAAATATACCTGTGCTTATAAAGACTGTACACACAATAATGAAAAAAAATGTGGTGTGAAAGAAGCTTTAGAAAAAGAATTAATATTACCATCTAGATATAATAACTATATAAGATTTTTAAAGGAGATATATGAAAGTAGTAGTAAGTTATATAAATAGTATGTTTGATAAACATGAGACAATCAAATTAATTGATGAAAGTATTGCTGATGGTATCCATGTCGATTTGATGGATGGCAAGTATGTAGCAAATAAAAATTTTGAAATTACAGAACTACCTAGTTTATTTGCAAGTATCACAAAACCATTAGATATTCATCTAATGACTAATAATCCTTCAAAATATTTTACTGAATTATTTAAATTAAAACCAGCTTGCATTTATATTCATCCATCTACAGAAGAAAATCCCATTAAAGCATTAGAAGATATTACATTCAAGAATATAGATGCTGGAATAGTCATCAATCCTGATGAAGATACTCTAGGTTTTGAAAAATATTTTCCTTATGTTAAAAGAGTACTTTTAATGAGTGTTTACCCTGGTAAAGGAGGTCAGGAATTTTTAGATTCAACCCCTTCCAGACTAAAAGAATTAAATAGTTATCAAGAAAAGTATAATTTTGAAATTTATATAGATGGTGGAATAAACGCTGATACTGTCAAACTTGTAAGTGCAGCAGATGGCGTAGTGTCCGGCTCTTATGTTTGTAACAATCAAGACTTTAATAAACAAATTTTTGAATTGAAACTATAGATGCTTCGACATTTATAGTTTTTATTTGCTAAAATTAGACGAAAACTCCTATGGACTTATAGAAAGCAAATGTGCTAAGCTAAATAATCAAGGAACAAATCACATACAAACTATGAACTATGTTCTTTATATATAACTATTATTAAATTTTTTAGATATTTGGGAAGAAATACATAATCCCAATTTTAATTATGGCGAATTCGCCATAATTAAAAGGCAAGCAGGGTAAGATAGTTATAAAATTAGTGTTAAAGAATGGGGAGAAAAGACAAATGCTATTGGTATAATGTCAAAAGCAGGAAAATATGGTGGGACTTACGCTCATGATGATATTACTAATTGCGTATTTAAGAGATTTGAAAATGAAAAATTTGTAGCGATGAAGAAAAAAATCTTAAATGATGGTATAGAAGAAAAAGAAATATAATTAAAAATCTAAAACTAAAGTTAAACAAATATCTTGTTTGTAATAGTTAGAAATAACTATTTTTTTCTGACTTTTAATGTTATAATTATTTTGACTAGGAAGGAGTATTATCATGGATATATTTATACCGGATGTATATCAAAAAAGTATTTATACAATAAATTATAAAAAATTAAAAAAGAATGGCATAAAATGTTTACTATTCGATTTAGATAATACTATTGCTCCTTATAAAGTGACTGAACCAGATGTGAAAGTTAAAGAACTTTTTGCTAGATTAGAAGAAGATTTTAAAGTAATCATAATAAGCAATAGTCCTAAAAATAGGATAAGACCATTTAAAGAAAAATTAAATGTCGATTGTGCTTACAGTAGTAAAAAGCCATTTAAAACTAAATATAAAAAGATTTTAGAATTATACAATTTTAAAATTGATGAAGTAGCTTGTATAGGAGATCAAATACTTACCGATATTCTTGGAGCAAATCGTATGGGCTTTACAAGTATACTCGTTAATAGAGTAGCAAAATATGAAACGATATTTACAAGATTTAATCGTTTTTTTGAAAAATTTATTTTAAAAAAATTGGCTAAGAAAAATTTGTTAGTAATGGGAGAATATTACGACTAAAAGAAAGGAGGAAAATAATGAAAAAATGCTTAGGTTGCGGAGCTATATTACAAGATACTGATAGTGAAGCTCCAGGCTATACTCCAAAAATAGGTGAGGATTTATGCATGCGTTGTTTTAAACTTAAACATTATGGAGTTTTAACAAACGCTGGTAAAACCCAAGATAACATGATTCTATTAAAAAAAATCAATAAGAAAAAAGGTTTTGTCATATTTTTAATTGACTTTTTAAATATTTATGAAGATATAATTAATATTTATAAAAAGATAACTTTGCCAAAAATTTTAGTTATTACTAAGAGTGATTTAATACCTAAAAATATTAAAAAACATAAACTATTAAAAAATATTAAAGATATATATGAAATAAACGAAGATATTATTTTAACTAGTGCTAAAACCAAAGAAAATATTCATTTGCTTGAAAATATTTGTTTAACTGAGAAAAATGTAATATTTACAGGGTTTACTAATGCCGGAAAAAGTAGCATAATTAATACTTTAATTGGTAGTAATATAACTGTAAGTAAATGTGTTAATACTACTCAAGAATTTATCGAAAAAAAAGTGGATGGTGTAATTATTACTGATGCTCCCGGATTTATTAGCAATAATTATATTGATAATGTTCCTAAAAATATTGTTAAACCACTATCTTATCAATTGGCAAGTAAATATTATTTAAAAATTGCCAATATTGATATTGCCAGTGAAATATCCAATAATTTGACGCTTTATTTAGATAATGCTATAAATGTAGCTAAAAGAAAAATAAAAGAAGAATTGAATTACGATATAATCGTCCCATCAAACTATGATTTGGTTATCAAAGGTTTAGGTTTTATCCGTTTTAGTCATGCTACTAAAGTTTATATTAATATCGATTCTAAATTTTATGAAATAAGACCAACGATTATCGGAGGTAATTATGAGCAAGATTAGAGTAATGAGTGAAAACCTAGCCAACAAAATTGCTGCTGGGGAAGTTGTTGAAAAATGTGCATCTGTTGTTAAAGAATTAGTCGAAAATTCAATTGATGCCGGAGCTACAAATATAAAGGTTAATTTAATTGATGGAGGTTTAACTAGTATAAATATCATCGATAACGGTAGTGGCATGGATAAAGAAGATGCGGTTTTATCTTTCTCAAGACATGCTACTAGTAAAATTTATAAAGATGATGATTTATATTTTATTGAAACTCTAGGATTTCGTGGTGAAGCACTAGCTAGTATTGCCAGTGTTGCTGAAGTAAATATGGATACTTGTAGTAAAGAAATAGGAACTCATGTCCATATTAAAGGTGGAAATATGGATATTGTTGAACCAACTTCAGCTCGTCCTGGAACGAGTATAACAATAACCAATCTTTTTTATAATACACCAGCCCGGCTTAAATATTTAAAAAGTGAGGCAACAGAGCTAAATAATTGTGTTCAGTTTATTGAAAAATTATCATTGTCAAGGCCCGATATAGCTTTCACTTTAACTAATAATGACCGAGTAGTAGTAAAAACAAGTGGTAGTAATAATTTACTTAAAACCATCCACGAAATATATGGCTTGAATGTATCAAGTAATATGTTAGAAATAAAAGCCAGCAGTGATGATTTTGAAATTACAGGATTTGTAGGTAAGCCTGGCATTCTTAAAAAAAATCGGAATCATTTTAATACTATTGTTAATGGTAGAGTTGTTCGCAATAATGATATTAATAGAGCAATAAATGATGCTTATAACACTTATAAGCATGAAGGCTTTTATCCCATAGTTGTAATAAATATTGAAACTGACCCAACATTAGTTGATGTCAATATTCATCCAACTAAGCAAGATATTAAGATGAGCAAAATTGAAGAGCTAACAGGGATTCTGTATAAAACAATTAAAGAAGCATTATATAATAATTTACTTATTCCGAGTGCGATTGTAGATGAATCTTTAAATAAAGTAGATATTCCATTTACTCCGCCATCTGTTTATGATAAAGATAATAAAGTTACAGAAGTAATGCAAACATCATTTGATTTAGGTACAACTAAAAGTGAAGAAGAAACTGTTAATAAAAACGAAACATTTAAAAGACTTAAGTTATATCCGGTGGGTCAAGTACATGGAACATATATAATTGCGGAAAATGAAGATGGCATGTTCATACTCGATCAACATGCGGCACATGAAAGAGTTAATTATGAAATGATTAAAAAGAAATTTGCCGAAGAAACACCAAGTTATACAGATATGTTAGTACCTTTACAAATTGAGTTAACTACTAGTGACTATGAAGCATTTATGGAAAATAAGGGGGTTTTAGAAGACTTAGGTTTTAAAATTGAAGAGTTCGGTATCAATACCATTGCATTTAAGGCTCATCCAACTTGGCTTACCAAGAATTTTGAAGGGGATAATCTTAGAACTATCGTCGATTTAGTTATAACTAACCATAAGAATTTTAATAAAGATCGTTTCTTAGATAGTTTGGCTAAGATGGTTTCTTGTAAGATGAGCGTTAAAGCTAATGAACACTTAAGTCTAAGTGAAATGGAAGGGTTACTTAATGACTTAGTTAAATGTGATAATCCATATAACTGCTGTCATGGTAGACCTTCAATAATGAAGTTTACAAATTATGAATTAGAAAAAATGTTTAAAAGGGTGATGTAGCGTGCTACCAGAAAAAAGGAAAAATTTAATAATATTGATTGTCTCAATTATTGGGGTAATCCTAGTAATTATAATCATGTATAACTTTTCAAAGTTTATGCAAAATCAAGGAAATGTACCTGAAGAAATAGTATATGATGATCCATATCCTAGTGATTATAAATACTATGGATTTATTATTGATGAAGATAACAATTATCAACTAATGGGCCTTAGTTCCGATTTTACGGAGGAATTACTAGGTTTAAGGTCATTTTATCCGATGGGTGATATTTACTTTTATAATGACCATTTAGTTTTATATACAGATGCCATTAATCAAATCAACTATAATTTTATTGATGATGAATATTTATTTTATGAATTAAATCCTTTTTATAGCAATGATACAGAAGTTTTGATAACACCAGATTATTATATTTTTTATACATCGACAACTTTATCCTATTGCAATATAAATGATTGTCAAGAAACACTAGTAACTAATTCCTTAACAGATGATTTAATTTTAACTAGCGAAAATGTAGTTTTCTATGAATTAGCTGATGGGATTCATAAACTCGACATGACTAATGGCGAAGATAAAATAATAGCTTATTCAGATTCATCAAATAATCTAAGTATCTTATTATCTAATGATAAATATTTGGTGTATATGAATGGTTCAAGCATTTACTCATATACAGTTGCATCTTCATCAACTACCAATATCAGTGATACTATCATTGCAGAAGAAAAAGAATTTTCTATAATTAATCTCCAAGACGATTATTTGCTTTATCAAATTGTTGATGAAGATGGAAACAATTGCTTAAAAAAATATTCTTTTAGAATTCATGCAATATTAAGAAATACATATAACCTTGGTAACGAAGAAATAACTTATAGTAAAGTAATTGATGAAAATTTGATTTATGCCCAATTAGTTAACGAAGACAATGTAAGATATGTTATAATGGATACAACAGAGCAAAAAGTAGTTAAAGAATTTGAAAATTCTTATGTAACATTGATAGGAGTTGAATAATATGAATTATATCAATTTAAATCTTTTGCCGGTGTATTTAGATGAAGATATTACATTTGATGCTAAATACTATGAAAATACTCCGATAAAGAAAATGGAAAACTTTCATGTTAAAGGTAAAATATTTTATAATTTATCTGATGAAGTAGAAGTAGATTTGCATGTTACTGGAGAAATGTATTTAATTGATGCTATAACTTTAGAAGAAGTTCCTTATCCAATTGACATAAATATTCAAGAAAATTTAGATGAATTACAAGATGAATCTGGAGAATATTTCGAAAAAAGTAAAAATATACTTGATAAACTTGAGTTTTTATGGGAAAATATTGTATTGGAAGTTCCTATTAGCTTTACCAAAGCGACTGGTGCTAATATGAGTGGTGAAGGTTGGGAATTAAATAAAGATAGTGAAGAGGAGGAAATAGATCCTCGCTTAGCAAAATTAAATGAATTATTTAAAGGTGGTGAATAAATATGGCAGTTCCTTTTAGAAGAACTAGTAAGACTAAGAAAAGAATGCGTCGTACTCATTTAAAAAAGGAAGTTGGAGCACTTACAACTTGTCCTAAATGTGGGTCTACATTAAGACCACATAGAGCATGCACTAAATGTGGATATTATAATGGCAAAGAAGTAATTGCAGTTGCTCAAAAAGAAGAAGAATAAGACTAAATGCCGTTTTAAAAAAACGGTTTTTTTTCTTGAAAAAAAGTAGTATATATGTTAATATATAATAGAAAGGGAATATGAATTATGGATGAAGGAAGAAATTTAAGCTCATTATTTACAGAAAGAGGATTTACAATTGTTAGCGCTAGCGATTTTATTCGTGAAGCTGATGGTAAGGATGTAAATGAATTGCTTGATAGATTAACAGATTTAGAAAAGAGAATAAATAGTAGAGCAGAAAGCAACACAGATATTAGAAATTTAGCTAGTAGTGTAGTTGGAAAACTAGAGCAAATTGATAAGTTAGTTAATGATGACTCTTATTTTAATCTTTCAGATGCAACAGTTCGTGCGACTTATAATGAACAAATGCGTGATGCTAAAAATAAGTTTTATGTTGCTAGAAAGTTTATGGAAGCTGAAGCAGAATGGAAAACTGAACAAGATAGTTATGAAAAAAATATAGTTAATATAAATCAAAAGAGATTTAAATTAGATCATGACCCATCTATCCCTGCTGCAGAAAGAAATGCTCAAGTGTTTGCTATTTTAGCTGAAAAACAAAGCACAGTTAAAAATTATAATGATGCTTTAGAAAATTATAATAGGTGCAAAGAAGCATATGAAAAAAGCCGTGAGTCTTTTGATTTAACAAAATTTAGAAATGAATTACTTAGCAATATTAATAAAATAGAAGATATGATAAAAAGATCAATTTTAGATCAATCTTTAGATAAAGATAATAAGTCTAAAATGGATTATATTTTAGAAATAATTAGAGAAATTAGAGAAACAGTTGTTTTATATGGCTTAGAAGATAACAAAACTAAACAAGAGTTTGAATCTTTATGTAAAAAATTTGGTATTCAATATAATAAAGATCAAAAAACTGTCACAGTTGAAAAAAGCATATCAGTAGAAGTTCCAAAAGCTGATTTGCCTACTTCTCCTGAACCTTTAAAACCACAATATACTGGACCAGTTAAAGAAGGAGAACAACTTGCAGTAGTAAGTACTCCGAATGAAGAAAAAAAAGAAGATGAAATACACCGCGTTTTTGAAGAATTGAAGAAACTAAATCCTGGTGTAGAATTAAAACTAGTTGGAGATCCAGTTAATCCTAAATTTGATGGTAGAATTGAATCATCTAAATATGTAAATAGTCTACATTTACCAGAGGATTTCTATACTATTAATAATGGAATTACTAATAAGTTTAGTAGTAGTAAAACTCCAGTATTAATTGAAGTAGGGGAACTAAAGAGAACTTCGGAAATGTCTAATGAAAAAACTTTAATTGAAGAATCAGCAGAATTAAATAGAACTGCAGAAATTCCAGGCGAACAACCAACAGTTCCAACACCTGAAAATGATTCCTTAGTTGTTGAACCAGAAGAAAGTCTATTTGACAAAGCCAAATCAGCTATTTCTAAATTAACTCAAGAAAGTCGTGTGGCTGGAGGAGTTAAATACGGTGTTAAAAAAGTTAGAAAAGCTATAATTGGACCATATCCTAAGACTTTCTTAACATTCTCAGCAGTAACTGCAGTTGTAGCATCTATTGCTAGTGCTCCAGTTATGGCTTCAGCTGTAGTTGGTGGTGGTTTAGGTGCTATTGCTCAAGCTTTATATAGTAAAACAGTAAAAGGAACAGATGTTAAGATTAAAGCTTTCGAAGACACAAAATATGAAGAAAGTCCAGAAAAAGCTCCAGTTTTAGTAGCAGCATGGCGTAAAGGTAGTGAAGCTCTAATGGATTTATATAAAAAGAGAAAAAGCGGCGAACTTAAGAAAGCTGAAGAAGCGGAAGAAACCCTAAGTCCTGAAGAAGAACTTGAAAGTTTAGAACAAGATTTAAATCAAGCATTAGGTGATTACGAAGAAAATAAATCAAGCATATTTGATGACGTACCATCTAGGAGTGGGAGGTAAATTATGAAGGTTGACACTGTGATTACTTTAGATAATGATGTAAATTGCTTACTTCTTGAAAAAGCAAATTACAATAATGACAATTACTTTTTATCAGTTGTATTAGATGATAATGAAGAACCAAGTGATGAATATGTTGTATTAAAAGAAATAATTGAAAATAATCAAAATTATGTAATGCGCATTATGGATGAAAATGTGCTTGCTGAACTTATCAAATTATTCACTAAGTCATTTGGAGAAAAAGTTCAAAATTTACCAGATTTTGAAGATGCTGCATAAGCATCTTTTTTAGGAGTGAATTATTATGGATTGGATATTTTGGCTAATTTTAGTAATTGTTTTAGCAATTATTGAACTTGCAACAGTAAATTTACTTACTATATGGTTTTGTATTAGTGGTTTAGTTGCTTTGTTTTTATCATTTTATATTGATGATGTAGCAATAGTTTCAACCATATTTGCGGTATTAGGAATATTTTTATTATTTACAACTAGACCTATATTAAAAGAATATCTTCCAACTCAAAAGAAAGTAAAAAAAGTAGAAAAACTAATTGGAAGAATAGGTATTGTAACTAAAGATATTCGTCCTGATATGGAAGGAGAAGTAAAAGTAAGCAATCGTAAATATATAGCGATTTCCGATAAAAAGATTTCTAAAAATACAGAAATTGAAGTTATAAATACTGACGGACTAAAGTTAGTTGTAGCAAAGAAAAAGTAAAGGGGCTGTCGTGAAACGAATTAATTAGTTTCTTGACAGTCTCTTTTACTAATTTTTACTGATAATTATTTTATACTGATAATATCGAATAGCTTAAGGCGATGCAAAAAAAGATAAACGTCAAGTAATGTAAAGAAGTCAAAAAGTAAATATTGGATATTTACTTTTTTTATGTTTTTTGGTAACATTATGGTAGACAGTGGCATACTGTGGAAGAAAGTGGGGGATAAAATGTTATTGGGTGAATATCATCATAATATCGATGATAAAGGCCGATTAGTTATTCCTACTAAGTATCGTGAAGAATTAGGTGATGAATTTATCATTACTAGGGGAATTGAACGATGCTTATATGTCTATTCCAAAGTAGAATGGGAAAAATTAGTTAGCAAATTAAATACTCTACCTTTCACTAAAAAAGACGCCCGAACATTTATGAGGTCCTTCTTTTCTGGCGCTACTGTTTGTGAGTTCGATAAAAGTGGTCGAATAAACATTACCTCCCCGTTGGTTAGTTACGCCGGTTTGACAAAAGAATGTGTCATAATCGGCGTGAATGACCGATTAGAAATATGGAGTGAAGAAGCATTTAACAAATTTATGGATGATAATCAAGAACAACTTGAAGATATTGCTGAACATCTATTTGAGGTGCAAAATGAAGCATTATAGTGTTTTAAAAGATGAATTAATTGATTCACTCAATATTAAAGAAGACGGGATATATGTTGATGCAACCGTAGGGTATGCCGGGGACGCTACTAAGATATTAAAAAGAATAAAAAGGGGATATCTATTCGCCTTCGATCAAGATCCAGTTGCAGTTGAGTATTCAACAAACACTTTAAAAAATATTGGTAATAACTTTAAAATATTTACTGCCAATTTTGTAGAAATGCCTGAATTATTAAAAAATGTTGGCTTAGTAGATGGCATAATCTTCGATTTAGGATTTTCTTCTCCCCAAATTGATGATGAATCTAGAGGATTTTCTTTTATGCATGATGGACCGTTAGATATGCGAATGTCTAGTAAAGGAAAAAGTGCTAAAGAAATAATCGATACTTACAGTGTCGAAAAACTTACTCAAGTATTTTTCCAATATGGTGAAGAAAAAATGAGTAAAGTTATTGCCAAAAATATTATTAAAGAAAAAGAAAGTATTACGACAACTTTAGAATTAGTTGAAGTAATAAAAAAGGCAGTTGGGGCTAATTACTTTTATAAAAATCATCCAGAAAGAAAAATATTTCAAGCATTAAGAATTGAAGTAAATGATGAATTAAAAGTATTAGAAACTGTTTTGCCGGAGGCTATTAAACTACTAAAAAAAGGTGGTAGACTTAGTGTTATAACATTCCATTCTCTTGAGGATAGAATAGTTAAAAATATTTTTAAAAAATATAGTGAAGTTGATGAATTACTTAAAGGTGAAAAAGATATTCCTGAGGAATATAAACCTTTAATTAAAATAATAAATAAAAAACCAATTTTGCCAAGTGCTAAAGAACTTGCTGAAAATTCTAGAAGTGCTAGTGCAAAATTAAGAATAGTTGAAAGGATATGATAGTATGGCTAGTAAAAAGACAAGAAAAATTAAATTACTAAAGGGTGAAAAGTTTATGTATGGCATTTTAATTTTTTTAGTACTTGCCATACCTATGTTTAGTGTGTATACTAGTTCTTTGTTAAGTGAAACAAATAACGAAGTAGAAAAATTAAAAAATAATATAGAAAGTCAAGAATTAGTTAACCAAAGTTTATCAATGCAAGTTGATGAATTAGCTAGTTTAGAAAACATTCAAAAAATTGCTGAAGAATATGGACTTTCTTATGTAAATAGTAATATAAAAATAATTTCAGCAGAATAGGAGAGAGTGTATGAAAAAAAGAGCAACAGTTAAAATATCTAAAGTTATTATTTTAATAGTTGCTTTTTTGTTTGTGGCAGCTATTGTAAAATTATCTTATATAGTTTTAAGTAGTAAAGTTGATGGTATTGATTTACAGGCGAAAGCCGCATCAATTGCTACAACTGAAGAAACATTGTATGCAAATCGTGGCAATATTTATGATGTTAATGGGGAAATGCTAGCAACAACAGTTAATGCTTATACAGTAATTGCTTACCTTGATGAAAGTAGAACAACTGATGCTGAAAATCCTCGCCATGTTGTTGATAAAGAGGCAACTGCTGCTGCTTTAGCACCACTTCTTGAAATGAGTGAAGAAAGAATACTAGAATTATTAAATAAAGATGTTTATCAAGTAGAATTAGGTCCTGGTGGAAGAGGAATAACTGAAGTATTAAAAAGAGCAATTGAAGAATTAGAACTTCCTGGAATAGATTTTATAAGTGATTCTAAAAAAAGATATTATAGCAATTCGACATTCGCTTCATATATAATTGGTTATGCCAAAGAAAACGAAGAAGGTAAGTTAGTTGGAGAATTAGGCATCGAAGGATACTATGATGATTTATTATCAGGTACTAATGGTTATACCCAATATTTAAAATATACATCTAGTAACTATAAAATACCTAATACACCAGAAGAAACTGTTGAAGCAGTAGATGGATCGGATATTTATTTGACAATTGATTTTGATATTCAATATATTGCTGAAAATGCTGTTAAAGAATTTCAAGATACATATAAAACAGAATGGGCGATATTTACTGTAATGGATGCTGACACGGGAGCAATCGTAGCATCTGCTACTAGTCCTAATTTTAATCCTAATGATACAAATACTATAACTAGTTACATGAATCCTTTAGTAAGCTATCAATATGAACCTGGTTCTGTTATGAAAATATTTTCCTTTGCATCAGCGATTGAAGAAGGTCTATATGATGGTGATGAGTTATATGAATCTGGTTCAATTCAAGTAGATTCAGAAACAGTTATTAATGACGTCGATAAAACTTGGGGAACCATTTCATTTGATACAGGTTTTGCGTATTCTTCCAATGTTGCTGCAACGACACTTGCTTTCCGTTTGCTAGAATATGGTGAAAAGAAATTGCCAGATTATTATGATGCTTTAGGTTTTGGCAAAAAAACTGGTATTGAACTTGCTAATGAAGTAAGTGGTGATATGGAAGTCGTTTATAAATCGGAACTTGCCAATTCATCATTTGGTCAAGGTATAAGTGTTACTCCAATTCAAATGCTTCAAGCACTATCTAGTATGACTAATGATGGTAATATAATAAAGCCTTATATTGTTGATAAAATTGTCAATAGTGAAGGCAATATTACATATGAAGGAAAAAGAACAGTAGTAAATAATGTTTATAGTAGTCAAACAGTTGAAAAAATGCATGAACTTATGCATAAGATGATTTATGAAGGTTTATCTACTGCTTGGCAAATTGAAGGTTTAAGCATGATGGGAAAAACTGGTACAGCCCAAATAGCATCACCAAATGGTGGTTATTTAACTGGAGAATATGATACAATAAGGTCATTCGCTGGAATATTTCCTGAAGAAGACCCAGAATATATCGTCTATGTAGCTGCTAGAAAAGTAGAAGGAAATAGTGTAAAATTTGCTAATGTTGTAACATCAGCTATCGAAGAAATTGCTAAACATGCTAAACTTACTAGTGAAACAAAAGAAACAGATTTAAGTAAAGTAATAAATATTGAAAATTACTTAAGCAAAGATATAAGCTCTGTAACTACAATGTTAGAAAATCAAAAGTTAAATATTGTTGTAATTGGAAATGGTAAATATATTACTAATCAATACCCATTAAAAAATGGTACCGTTTTAGAAAATGGCAAATTATTTTTAGTTACTAATGGTACTGAGTTAAAGATGCCTAATATGACTGGCTGGAGTTTAAGTGATGTTAAAAATTATTGTAATTTAATAGGATTAAATCTCGAATATAACGGCTATGGTTATGTTTCGACTCAGAGTCTAGCTCAAGACACAGTATTAGATGTTGCTAATATGACGCTGAGTGTTCAATTAGAATAAAACTATAGATGGCGAAACATCTATAGTTTTTATTTGGATAGCCAAAAAAGGACTGTATGGCTTTGACGTCAAACAGTCCTTTTTAAAGTTCATATATTTAATTGAAATTCTTTAATTCATCTTGATGTTTATTCAAAAAAGCTTGTATAGCTGTATCAAATTCTTGATCGCTTTCTAGTTTTACAAGATATTCTTCATTATTTTCAATTTTTACTTTTCTTATACAAAAATCCATTACATCATTTTCATTAGTTAAATAAACATATTTAATACCATTTATTAATATTTCATCAGTAATAACAAAAGTACCATTTTCTAAATCAATCACTTTTACTTCTTCCATTATCTGCCTCCGCCGTTAAGTTTTGTTAATAATTCTTGGACTTTTTCTATATCATTTTGCCCATATGCTAAAGTTACATCTCTCATAAATCTAATGTAATCATCTTTTTCCATTCCTAGACTTGCTAAATAATCTGTAAAGTTAGTATGATTACAAGCTCTTACTTCTTCTTCAGTATAATCTAACGGATTTTCCGTAACAATATCTTGAAGCTCGTGCATTATCTTATCCATATATTCATCTCTTTGATAATCATTTAATCCTAAGTAAGTTCCATATATTCTTGTGTCAATATCAATATCTTTGTTTTCATTAAGAGTTTCTTGAGCTATTTTTCTAACATCATCATAATACCAAGTATAACCATTACCATCACTACTTAGTGTATTAGTATAAACAACGTTATCATTTACATGATCAGCTACTATATTTACAAATTCATTACGTGCAACATTATCCTTTGTTATATCAATCATTTTACTACCAACACCTAAAACTGTAGCAGTGGCAACAATTCCAATAATAGCCTTTTTAACAAAATCTCTTTGTTTGTTCTTTGGTCTAGTTTGATATTTTATCTTAGTTTGTCTTAGTCTTTCTTCTTGTTCACGTTCAATGCTTTCACGTCTAGCTCTAGCATAATTTTTATTAACCAAAGCTAATACTTCTTGATCCTCTTGATTAAATTTATCTAAAGTATCCATTTAACTACCTTCTTTCTAATATTATTTTAACTTAAGATAAAAAGATATGCAACATTTTTTACAAAATAGTAAATGTCAATATTGCAAATACATTTTTTGTTTGGTATAATTTAAAAAGAATAGGTTAGGTGACATAGATGAGTTTAAGTGTTATCGATAAATATGTAGAAAAAAAGAAGAAAGATCTCTTGGAATATTCCAAAATATTGGAATCATTGATAACCTTAGAAGATAACAAAATGTGGAATAATAAATCTGAATTTAGTGTATACTCCAAAGAAATAATATCATTATATGCCGATAAATATTACTTTGATAATAATATCCACCGTGATAATCCGATTGAATATTCCAACGATAATATCAATTATGTATTACAATCGATAATTGAATATTGCAAAAATAATAATAAGGAAAGTATGCTACGAGAGTTAAAAAACGAAACGTTTTTACTTTCTGTAATCATTTGTACTTCTTGCTATTTGGATATCGCTACAAATGTTGTTGATGGACAATTTGTAGATACTAAAAATAAATTTAAATATTTATTAAATTATTTAAAGAAAACTAAAATATTGAAAGTATTTGCATCTGATAAAGTACGTATTAATGATTTGTTTAATATTATTAAGAAAAATACTAAAGAAGATAGCAAATTCTTTGAATATTTTAAAAGTGATGACTATTTTAATAGATATAAAATATATACTAAAGATCCATATTATTATTTAGTTGAGTTTGAATATAATATTCCAGAATTAAAAGATTTTGATGAATCTTTAGTAAATAAGGTTAAAAATAGTTATCAAACTAAATTGTTGGGAGTATCTCTCGATTTGCTTAGTATTCATATTTTAGAAGAACTAGTAAGTAATAGGGTAGTAAATACTTATCTTATAAAGTTAGATGAAGTATTAAATAGGAAACCAAATTTATTAAAAGTATTTGATGATAAATATTTTAAAGAGCATATTAAAGTATTAGTTCCACTAAATAAAGAAGTAGAATTTAATGATACAATTAATGCTATTAGTAAAATGGGAATTAATATTTTATATGAATATGATGAAGCTGGCAACGTCAATGAAAACAAATTCACCTATGATATGGAAGTAATAGTGCCAGAAGGATTTTTAGATAATAATGCTGAAAATAAATATACATGGGATAAAAATGGTGTAAAGTTTGTAAGTAAGAATAAGGAGGATTAATTATGAGTGTGTATGGAGAATTTTTTACAAAATTTATGGAGCCTTTCTTTGAAGGATTATTAGAAATAGTTAAAGGAATAGGCCGTGGTTTAGGACAAATGTTTAATGTCGTTAACTATGTAACTGTTGTTAATGATTATAAAAGTGATTTAACTGGTGTTGGTATGGTTATCATGATTTTATCAATTATTTTATTGTTGGCATTATTTGCAGTAATAATATTTTTGATTTATCGGGCAGTTAGAACATATGTAAGATATCGCCGAAATGTTAAGAAAGAAGATAGATTAATTGAAGAAATCGAAGTATTAAATAATGAAATTTTAAAATTAAAAAGACAAAATGCTAAGATTGCTGAACTTACCAATGAAAATGGCGAAATTGAATATGATGAAAATGGTAAAGTTAAAAACGAATTAAAAGAAGGAGAAAGCAGATTCTTTAAACTTAGCAGTGTTGATGCTAAATTCAAAGAATATACTCCGGAAGAAATTCATAACAATTTTACTTTACAAGAATTATGTGATACATTCAGAAACTTTTCAGCTTCTAAATTAGGATTATATTACGATATTAATTTAATAAGATTGTTTATTGCTTCGTTTGCTTCAAATAAACTTATAATTCTAGAAGGTATTTCTGGTACTGGTAAAACTTCTCTTGCTTATGCTTTCGGGGAATTTACTAAAAATGAAACAACTGTAGCAAGTGTTCAACCATCATGGAGAGACTCAACTGAAATATTTGGATATTTCAACGAATTTACAAAGAAATTTAATGAAACTGAAATATTAGAAAAGATGTATGAAGCCCAATATACTGATGAAGTTTATATTACACTTCTTGATGAAATGAATATTTCTCGTGTTGAATACTATTTTGCGGAAATGTTATCTATTCTAGAACTTCCTAATAAAAAGGATTGGGTTGTTGAATTAGTTCCAAATGTATGGCCTGGAGATCCTGAAAAATTGGATGAAGGAAAATTAAAAATTCCTGAAAATATGTGGTATATTGGTACAATTAACAACGATGACTCAACATTTATGATTACTGATAAGGTTTATGATAGAGCAATGCCTATTGCAATTGATGATAAATGCGAAGAATTTGAATCTCCTGATACTGAAGCAGTACAAATCAGTTATAAATATTTTGAAGGATTATTTGATAAAGCTGAAAAGGAACATCCAGTTACTGATGAAACTCTTGAAAAAGTTGCTCAACTTGACCGTTATGTAATTGATCATTTCCGTCTTGCTTTTGGTAATCGTATTGTTAAACAACTTCGTGAATTCGTTCCGGCATTTGTTGCTTGTGGTGGCGATGAAGTAGCAGGTATCGATTATCTAATTGCTCATAAGATTTTAAGAAAATTTGAACAATTAAATTTAGCATATATTAAAGACGAAATTGATGGATTAATTAATTATTTAGAAAAATTATTTGGAACTGGTAAAACTCCAGAATGTAAAGCATATTTACTTCGCCTTAAGAAGACAATATAGGTGAATCATGAATATAGTTGATTACATAAATAATTTAAATAAAGAAAAAGTCGAAAAATTTATTGAGTCTACTAGTTCAGATATAATTATCAAAAGTGATATTGAAAAAAAAGTAAGTGATACATCTTGGATCGATATGGTCGAAGAATGTATCCCTTATCTTGATAATATTATTAGAAATCCTCGTAGATTTATTGTTCAAGAAGAAAATATTGTACCAATTGAAAAGGCTAAAGTAGTAACCGAAGAATCAATTAGACATTTGGCACAAAATACTAATTTAATTCAAGAAGTTCATGATGATGGTACAGTTATTCCCCTTAAGCTTTTAAACGTTTATCGGGAAGAAACAATCGACCTTTATGAAAATAGATTTATTAAATCATTAGTTGATAATCTATATACATTTGTGCAAAATAAACTTAATGAATCAGACCAAAGATCATATGCTAAAGTGCATAATGTAGTAACTTATCAAGGAGAAAAAAAAGATAAAAGTGCATCATATAAAATTAATTTAACTCTTGAAAGCAATTTTGATGACGAAGTTGATGCTTCTAAAGATGGACATACTTTGGAAGAACGCATCGAGCATATTAGAGATGTCATCGGAGCTTTTAGATCATCAACATTTATTAAAGGGTTAAAGGAAAGTAGTCCAGTACGTAGTCCAATTAGAAAGACAAACGTAATACTTAAAGAACCAAACTTTATGAAAGCACTTGATTTATGGGAATATTTAGAAAAAAATAATATTAAACCGATGACTTCAATAGTTAGTGAATCAAAAGAAAGTAAAGATGCTAATATAAAAGAAAAATATGATTTAAGCTTCTTTATTGATACGGATGCATTAAGAGAATCTAAGAGTGAAGCACCAGTATATAATGAAGCAATTATTAGTAAACTTATCAATGATTTTGTATATTCAGGAGATGTAACTGAAGCTGATTTTAAGAAAATATTGAATAAAGAATTCAAAGAAGCAAGTAAGAGAAAACTTAAGGAAGAAGCAAATGTTAAGAAATGCTTCAAAAACTTCTTTGATGAATTTGATAAGAAATCCAAAAAAGCATTTAGCTTATTAAAATAGTGAGGGATGAATTTTATGGCAAAGAAAAAAGAAGAAAAGATAAAGAAAAATAGTAACAGAGAAGTAATAGATTTAAAAGAATTTATGCTTTTAGATGCTAAAAAGCAAGATGAAACTATCAAGAAAACTCTTGATATTATGTATGAAGGAAGCATCGAAGTAACTAAAAAGCATATTGAGAAAGTTTTAAATATCTGTTTTGATACCAAAGACAATGAAGTTTACTTACCAGGTAGTTTAAAAGTAGAAAAAACTGGTAGTAAATTATTATTCTATTTTGCTAAACGTAACAATGTGGGACTTATCATTCTTTTTCTTCTTGCATTCCTATTTATGGGTGGCTTTGCTACATATACTGGAGTTCAATATTTAGGAAGATTACAAATGAATCAAGATTTAGATGGTGACGGTGTTGCTGATTTAAACATCGATTTAGATGACGATGGCATTTGTGATATTAACTGTGATACTGATAAAGATGGTAAACCTGATCGTAATATTGATTACCAAGGTAATCGTAAGCCAATATTTAATGTTCAAATGGATGATGGTACAATATTTAATCCAGTAAATCAAGATACTGATGATGATGGTATTTGTGATATCAATTGTGATATTGATAAAGATGGCTGGCCAGATACTAATATCGATTTAGATGGTGATGGAGAGCCAGATATCAACATTGATACTAATGGTGATGGCGTTGCAGATATAAATATTGACACAAATGGTGATGGAAATCCCGATATTAATATTGATTCTGATAATGATGGTGTATGTGACCGTAATTGTGTTCCACCTTCAACACAAAACAAAGGTGAATTAGATGTCGATTTAGATGGCGACGGAATATGTGATGTTAATTGTGATACCGATGGTGATGGAAAACCTGATACAAATTTAGATTATTGGGGAGATAAAAATCCAACATTTAATGTCGAAGATGAAGAAGGAAATATTGATAATCCTACTAATCAGGACACTGATGGTGATGGAGTATGCGATATCAATTGCGATATAAATGATGATGGCTGGCCAGATACAAATATTGATTTAGATGGTGATGGAGAGCCAGATGTCAATATCGATACTAATGATGATGGCATACCAGATTTAAATATTGATACCGATGGTGATAAAGAACCAGATATGAACATTGATACTGATGGCGATGGGGTATGTGATGAAAATTGTGCTTCCATTGTAACTGATGATGGTACAACTGATGGTATTTATCAGGAAGGCGATGATGATCTTGATTTCAATACTGCTAGCTTAATTGTTATTTTTGAATCACAAAATAAAGTTGTAGCAGATAATATTTATCCTGATGATCAAGTTGGCGAAGGATTTAATACTACAATACCAGATTTAGTATTTACAGTCCAAAACATGACTAATCAAACCATATATTACGATTTAAGTTGGATAGTAAACGAAAATACTTTTGAAAGTACTAATTTCTGGTATCGAGTTGCTAGTGATAATAACGGATTTAATCAAGATTGGATTACTGCTCCAAAAACAGATAGTGTATTTGCAAATAGAATAGCAATTGCTCCTAATGTAACTCAGACTTACCATATTTCATTTACATTACATGGAACTGGTGAGGAACAAAACTATGACCAAGGTAAAATCTTTGATGGTCAAGTATCAATTGAATTGAATGAAGAATAAGCTTGCAAGAGCTTTTTTCTTTTGCTATAATACTAAGAAAACAAGGGGGAGAAATATGCAAGGAGTAGAAAAGGCTAGTTTAGGTACAAGATATTTATTAAAATATTTAGAAAATAAAAAACCCGTATATTTTGATGTTGTAAAAAACTGTATATCAGAAGTAAGATTTTGGGCTTTAGTTATGCACTTTTGTAACAATATGGATGATCTGTTTAAAGAACTTCCTGATGAAATAATAGCTAAGGTATTTAAGAGTGAAAAAATAGCTAAAGTAATTGATGTATTAGATGGAAGTAAATCTGTCGTTTATCAATATGGAACAGGTTACCATTCATCTATTATAGAAAACTATCGCACTCAAATTCGCCTTATTCGCAATTGTCTAGCCCATGGGAATTTTTCCTTCGACGGAGAAAAGATAAGTGTCCAAAATCCATCTTTAGATTTCTGGGCGACATTTGATATTAAATGGTTTGAGGCTCTGGTGTTGAGTTTACTATCGAATCATATGATGAAAAAAGGAATAACTGATTATAGCATTATTGCTACAGAATCCCTTGAGGGAAAAGCTGTTAGTGAAATGCTAGCATTAAATAATACGGGAAGTTTAAATTTAATAAAAATTACATGTGTTGCTGATAACCCTAAAGCAGTTATCAGCAAATTTCCTAAATTGGCTAAAGTAGAAAATAGAATTAATTTTAATCAAATGAAAACATCTTTTATAAGAGCCTTATATAAAGAGATACAATTAAAGTCTTTAGAAATGCCACCGAAAGAGGCTTTCACTAATGCTCTTTACCTTTTAAAAAGAGCGTATGCTGGTATATTGGATATTGAATGTATTAAATTAGATGATAATCTATTCAATGATTCAGAATTTTTAAAATTAAGCCTTAAAGATGGCTGCATCTATTTAACAAATAAATGCAATAAGGAAAACAAAGTAATGCGTAATACAATTGATTTAAAAAGCATTTTAGCAATATTAGATCAAATAGAAGCTGGAAAAGAATTGACATTAGAAACTGAATATGAGTTTAAAGACTATGAATTATTTTTATTAAAATTGTATGGTTATATATTGTTTTCCCAAAAGTTTTCAGTTTATCATCAAGAAAGAATGCAAGATATATTTGAAGAGTATTTAGAATATCTTAATCAACATTATGTTCATGCTCACAATGTTTGGAAAGAATATATAAAAAAGATTAGTAAAAGTGTTGATGCATTAATGTTATCTAATGCTAGCAGTAGAGAAATAGAGCTATGGAAAGAGCGATTAAAAATGTATAAAGATCGTTTAGATAGATTAGTAAATGAAGATATTAATGAACAAACATTTTGGAATTTTAGAAACTCCTTAACTCATGGACTTGTTGAAGAAGCAGGCGATAGAATTATCTTTTATGGTGAAGAACCAGAGATAATGTTACCAAAATTAAATAGTAAAACTAAGGAATTACTTTTAACAAGCTTTCGGAATAAAGGAAGAACATTTGAGTTAAATGTAGATAAGAATATATATTTACAAATGCTTGACAGATTATATGAAAAAGCTGGTATAGAAATTAGTGTAAATATTGCCAAATATCGTCAAAGAAAAGGGTATTTAAAAAGTTAATATTGCTAAAAGAAAATAACTATTATATAATTTAATTTGTAGATAGGAGATTACTTATGGATTGGTTAAGTATTCGGGAATTATTATGGGATACCATAAAATTAATTTTAGTAATAGTAGTAATTTTATTCTTAATGATTTACGTAGTATCAGTAACTCAAGTTGTAGGTAGTTCAATGAGTCCTACATTAAATGATGAAGAAGTCCTAATTTTAAATAAATTTAATTATCATGTGTTTGATATTAAAAGGGGAGATATAGTCTCTCTTGATTATGAAGATACAAAATATTTAATAAAAAGAATAATTGGACTTCCCGGAGAAACAATTGAAATAAAAGATAGTAATCTTTATATAGATGGAAAACTTTATGAAGAAGAATATCTAAGTGATGATCTTGTCTATCCGGATTTTTCACTTGCTGATTTGGGTTATGATGTTATACCTGAGGATATGTATTTTGTCTTGGGAGATAATCGCGAAAACTCATTAGATAGTAGAGAAATAGGCCTTGTGAGTAAAGATTCCATTAACGGAAAGATTGCTATGAGGCTTTGGCCTTTAAATAAAATTACATTTTTTTAGAAAACATTAAGCTAACCTTACATAAATTATATATGGGGGGTTAGTTTTTTTTGTGTAATTATGTTGAAAAATGTCGAATAGTGTGGTATATTAGAGTCAGCTAGAAAGGGAGGAAATATGGATAAGAGAAAAGGTATAATTTTAGCTATTGTACTATTTTTGATCATTGGACTTGGAACATTCGTGTTTGCAGGTGGCAGTGATGAAGGATCCGGAGATGGTACAATTACTCCACAACCTGATGGTGGAGATGATAATGATCCTACTAATCCATCAGATCCTACTACGGAAGATGATGGAAATATAACGGAAGGAGAAGACAGAGAAGATACTACTAGACCAACTGGTGGAAACGATGACACTGATGGAGATGAATTAGTAACTGATGGCGAAGGCGAAAATAATCCAACAACTCCAACAGTTGATTATAAAGCTCTACTAGATGAGTTAGCAAATATGGTAGAAAGTGCTACTAGTAAGGAAGACTTAGCAGAAGCAGAACAATTTAGAAAAGATAACAATATTACTGAAGAAAATGTTGCTACTTTAAATGATGAAGATGCTAGTAAAACTTATGATGAAGTTATTGCTATTTTAACTGATAATGATTCACCAGTAGTAATACCTGATGATTTAAATGGAAGTTTTACAAATAAAGATAGTGTAGCAGTTGAAATAACTGATACAACTGATGTGTCTTATACATTGACAATCAATGGTGAAGAAGTTACTGATGCTGATTTAGCCAATTTAACTGAAGAAGGAAATTATAAACTTACAGTTACCGATTCAGCATTTAATAGTACTACTATAACATTTACAGTTGATAGAACAGATCCAGTATTATTAGTAAATGGTGAAGAAGTAGAAAATGGCGAAACTATTTATGTAAATGAAGATGCAAAAATGACTGTAGATGAAACTAATCTAGAATCATTTACATCAAATGGCAATGATAGAACAGAAAGTATACTTAAGGGTAGTTGGACTGCTCAAAATGATGGACCATATAATATTGTAGTAACAGATAAAGCTGGTAATAAGACAACTTATAAAGTTGTTGTTGATAAAACTCCAATTGCTGTAAATCATTTATATGTATTAAATAATACTCATAATGATTATAATGTAAGTGAAGAAAATCGCTATAAAGTAATTGGTAATGGTCAAGATTTATATGTTGAATATGTTCTAAAAGAAGAATTTACTTCTAATCCAATACTTACTATTGGTGGTAAAGAATATGAAATGACTTGTGATGTTGCAAGTTGGAATGATGAACTTTACAAATGTGATGCTCATGTAACTATTAGTGAAGATATGAATCTTGTTAATGGTGAAGTAATTCCATTTACTATAACAGGTGTTAAAGATATCGCTGGTAATGAAACAGTTGTTACAGAAAAAGATACAACTGTAAGTGATAAATATGGAAAAGTTGTATATGACAATGATCCAGCACAATCTATTTGGGTATACATTTTAAATGCTGATGAAGAACACAGAACAATTATTGGTAATAATCAAAAGTTAATTGTTGAAATAAATGTTAATGAAGAATTACTTGTAAATCCAGTAATTACTATTGGAGATTATCAAGTAGAATTAACTCGTAGAGCTAATGATTCTCGTTATATTTATTCAAAAACTATTACAATTGATGCTGATAAAATGAAATTAGTTCATGATGAAAATATAGCATTTACTATTTCAGTTACTGATGTTGCAGGTAATACTACAACTTTGGATAATGATAATGTTACAATTCATGAAGAAAACGGCTATGACCAAGTTAAATATGATGGAAAGGCACCAAAATATAAGCAATTAGGAGTATTAAATGTCGATCATTTAAGAAACGATGAAGATGTAACTGTTGCTAAAACAGGTGATGAAATAAGAGTATTATTCCATTTTGATGAAATACTTGATGTTAATCCAAAAATGACTATTGGTGAATCTAAAACTGTTTATGAATTAAAGTTAGCAACAGATTATGAAAATTTTGCAGAATATACATATGTGGCTGACATTACTTTAACTGAAGATATGAATTTATCTGATGGGGCTTTAGTATATACAATCTATGGATATGCTGATGCTGCAGGTAATGTTGGAAAAACAATACATTCTACAGATTCAGATATAAAAACATACAGTCAATATCCAGGAGTAAAATATGATACTACTGCTGGAATTATAGAACTAAATGGCGAAAGCCAAATTGTATTAGAAGCAGGAATTGATGAATATGCAGAATTAGGAGCAACAGTTACAGACAATATTGATGGCGAAAAGCAATTAACCCCTGCATACATACATTATTCTAAAAATGATGATTTTATCGATGAAGTTCCATCAGTTGATTATATGAAAACTGGAACATATAAAATAGTATACAAATACACTGATGCTGCAGGCAATGCTAGTGTAGATGCTAACCGCCCAGATCATGATTATGTTATAAGAACAGTAATTGTAAAAGATGAAACAAAACCATTATTAACACTTAATGGTAGTTCGACAATAAAATTAGAATATGGTGTTGATGAATACAACGAATTAGGAGCTACAGTAACAGATAATGTTGATGCACCTATTACTAATTTAACACCTACTCAAATCAAATTTAATGGCAAAATTATAAAAGATATTTCAAGTGTTAAATTTGATCAAATAGGTACATATAAATTAACTTATACATATACTGACTCTAACGGAAATGTAGGAGTAAGTTATAAGAATCCAGAATTAAATGGTGTAGTAAGAACAGTAATTGTAAAAGATGAAACAAAACCATTATTGAAATTAAATGGAGATTCTACCATTAGACTTATAAATGGTAAAGATAACTATATTGAATTAGGAGCGACAGTAACAGATAACTTTGATGCACCTATTACTAATTTGGCACCTACTCAAATCAAATTTAATGGCAAAATTATAGAAGATATTTCAAGTGTTAAATTTGATCAAATAGGTACATATAAATTAACTTATACATATACTGACTCTAACGGAAATGTAGGAGTTAGTCATAAGAATCCAGAATTAAATAGTGTAGTAAGAACAGTAATTGTAATGTCAGAAAACACTACGTCCTTGGTTGATGGCGTTGGATATGAATCATTGAAAGATGCCGTTAATGCTGCACTTAGTAGTGGAAGTACAGTAGAATTATTAAATGACGTAGTTAGTTCAGAAAGCATAAATATTACTGCAGGTAAAGAATTAACATTAGATTTAAATGGTAATGATATTTCTTTTGACTTTAAGAAAAATTTTACAGTTAGCGGAGGAACACTTAATTTAATAGGTGAAGGAACTGTTAGAGAAAGTTCTCCATATTTTGGCCCAATAGTTGTTAATAGAGAATTTATGCAAGGAAATAAATTGACAATTAATGTTGGCGAAAACGTAACATTAGAAGGGTATTCTGGAATATTTATAGATAAAGGAAAAGCAAAATCTGCTATGAATACCACAATTAATTTTAAAGGTAAGATTAATTCTATAAGAGATGTAGATGGATATTCCGGATATGCTATTTATGTAAATGGAGATATTAAAAATAAAACTAATTATCCAATTATAAATATTTATGAAGGATCAGAAATAAAATCCGTAGGTATGGGTATTTATGCTGCTGGATATGCTGAATGGAACATATATGGTGGATCAATTGAAGCACCAGGAATGGCCATTGGTATTAAAGCTGGTAAATTAAATATTTCTGGAGGAACATTTAAAGCAACTGGAGAATTAAATATTCCAACTAAGCCTGATGGCAATGGGATAAATGATTCTGGATCAGTATTACAAATTGAAAGTAATTGTGGATATGCTCAAAATATGGAAATAAATATTAGTGGGGGAACATTTATAAGTGAAAATGCTGCTGCAATATATGAATACCCTGATGATACAACAACATCTGTAAAAGAATTTGTAATATCTGGAGGAACTTTTATAAGTAATAACTATGATAAAAACTTTGTTTTTGGACAAAGCTTTATAAGTAGTCATAATAACTTTATGTCAAATATATCTTTTAATAAAGAAAATTCTGTATTAGATAGTTATTTAGCTGAAGGATATATTATTGAACCTCAAGCTGATGGAAGTTATAAAATAGTTCAAGGTTAGTTTAATTAAGAGCAAAAAATAAAGGCTCTTCGAAATCTAGTGGGGAGCAAAAATAACTCTTCATCGAAATCTGGTGGGGAGTTTTCTTAATATAGCTTCGAAATTCAGTGGGGAGTTTTAGTAAAAAAACTTCGAAATCTGATGGGGAGATGATAGAGTTATTTTATCATCTCTTTTTGTATGCAATAATTGATACAGAAAGAGGTGCTGAAGTGGATGAATTAAGAAAAATCATGGGGTTAGGAAATGGTTATAAAGTTGTTAAGATTGAAGAAGGAAGTGATGGCAAGGTAAAAGCTAAATATATTCATGTAGAAACTAAAAGTAGTAAATGTAAATGCCCAAAATGTGGGAAATATACTAAAAGTGTTCATGATAGATTAAAGTCAGTGAAATTAAAATATGTAAAAGCATTTGAACAAGTTACATATGTAATGCTTAGCAAAAAGAGATTCATATGTCATAAATGTAATTATAAATTTACAGAACCAGTCACAATTCAAGGAGAAAGCAAAAGCATATCAAATAAAGTAGAACAAAAAATATTAATTGATTTAAGAAATTATAATTTAAGTTTAAAATATATAGCAGAAGAAAATAATGTGAGTGATAATACAATCAGAAACATACTTAAAGAAAGTATGGCGAATTATCCGGAACATGTAATAAATCTTCCTAGAGTAATATCATTTGATGAATTTAAAGCAGATACTAAAAAAGGAAAATATGCATTTGTCTTAAATGATCCAATCCATAAAAAAGTCCTTGACATATTACCAAATAGAAAAAAGAATACCTAATCCAATATTTTACATATTGCAATAATAGGTATTCAGTAGAGTATGTCATATCAGATATGTATGAACCATACTTGTTGGTCACCCAGATAATGTTTCCCAAAGCTAAATATGTGGTTGACCCATTCCATTATACCAGATATATAATGGATGCACTAGATAATGTAAGAATAAGATTACAAGAAAATTATGGATATAATAGTTATGAATATAAAATGTTAAAAAACAAGAAAAATATAAGTTTATTAAGACAATATAGTAATGATATAGATTGGTTTACCTATACCAAAAGATATAAAAATAAACATATGGTAGAAATATTAAAATATGATCTTAGAAAAAATATTAAGTATAAGTAAAAAATATAAAATAGCATATCAATTAAAAGAATTATTTTTAGATATAACACATCATGCAACGTATGAAGATGTAGAAAAGCAATTGCTTAGTTGGATATCATTAGTAAGAGAACAAGATATACCGGAGATGGTTGAAGCAGCAAGGACAATAGAAAATTGGTTAGAATATATATGTAATTCATTTATAGATAAAAGATTTTCGAATGGATATACAGAAGGAATGAATAATAAAATAAAAGTAATAAAAAGAGTAGGATTTGGATATAAAGATTTTGACTTTTTTAGAATAAGATTATTATATATTTTAAATGATAAAAATAATAAAAAGTCCAAAAAATAGCTTTGTAAAAAAATAGAAATTTCACAAAAAAGTAAGAATTAAAAAAAATTTAAAATTAAAGTGTTATCAGCCATAAAAAACAAGCATTTAAAATATAATCATTAAAATGCTTGTTTTTCTCAGTAATTAATTAGAATTATTAAAATTTAACTCCCCACTAGATTTCGAAGAGCCAAATTTTAAGAGCAAAATTAATTGCTCTTTTTTTAGTGAAATAATAATATATTAAAAAAAGATAATTTCTTTGCAATAAAATTGATTCCTATTGCATTGTCTTAGTGAAAGGAGTTAAAAACAGTGGAGTTAAGTAGTTACATTGTAAGAATAGCTGATAAGGATACAAATGCTTTACATGAATTATATGAATTTATAAATAAAAATGTTTATGCATATTCTCTAAGTATTTTAAAAAATCATGATGATGCTTTAGAGGTAATGCAAGATACATTTATAACTATTTATAATAATGCTGATAAGTATGAAAACCAAGATAAACCAATGGCATGGATACTTACTATTACTAAGAATTTGTCTTATATGAAGTTAAGAAAAAGTAAAGTAACAAGTGATATTGATGATCTAGTATTTGCAAGTAATGATAATCATGATGATAAATTATTAGTTAAGTATCTATTAGATAAATTAACTAAGGAAGAAAGAGAAATAGTAATACTACATGTTGTAAATGGATTTAAGTTTCATGAAATATCTAAATTGCTTAATTTAAAGTTGTCTACGACATTATCTAAATATCACAGAGCAATTAAAAGAATCAAAGAAATTGTAAAGGAGGAATCGATATGAGTAAAATAAAGAAAAAAATTAAGGGGGCTTTTAATAATATCGTACTTCCAGATTTTGATATGAATAATCTAGAAAAAAGGAAAGGAATGGTATTAGTGAAAGAAGAGAGTAAAAAAAGTAAAAAGGGGTTATGGATTGGTTTATCTACAGCAGTGGTTGCTGTTTGTGTTTGTTTATTTATTGGCCTTGGCTATTTTAATAATAATATGAGGGTTGCATCTACAATTGGTATTGATGTAAATCCTAGTATTACTGTAACTGTTAACAAAAAAGAAAAAGTACTTGATGTAACACCCAATAATGATGATGCAAAAATAATATTGGAAGGAATGGATCTGGCAGGTAGTGATATAAATGTTGCTATTAATGCCTTGATTGGTTCAATGGTTAAAAATGGCTACATTGATGAACTGGCTAATTCAATACTTATCTCCGTAGATAATCCAAATAGTGCTGAAAGCGAAGCATTAAGACAAAAAATAGTTGATGAATTAAATGCTTTTATAAATAGTGGAAATAATATTTCTGTTGTTAGTCAAAGCATTACTTCAAGTAGTGATAAAGAATCATTAGCAAATAGTTATGGTATATCAGTAGGTAAATTAGAACTTATTGAAAAATTAATTGCTAAAAATAATTTATATACTTATGAAGAATTAAAAAATTTATCTATTAATGAATTAAATTTACTTCTTGGAAGTACTACCGAAAATGTAACTACCTCAGGTACTGCTAGTGATAAGTCATATATAGGTAAAGATAAAGCATTAGAAATTGCTTTAAGTGATGCTGGAGTAAGCAGTGTAACTTGGAGTGAAGTAGAGATGGATTATGATGATGGATTCATGACTTATGAAGTAGAATTTACCTATAATAATCGAGAATATGATTATGAGATAAATGCTATAACTGGAGATGTTTTAGAATCTAATAGAGAATATGATGATGATGCAAATGCTAATAGTGGTTCATCAAGTAATAGTAATAGTTCTAGCAGCAGTTCAAGTAATAATTCTAGTAGTAGTGCTAATACGTATTCTATTTCATCAACCATTTCTGGTTATGAAAGTGAAGCAGAAAGTATATTGAGTTCTATCAATAATATTACAACTCCAAGTACTAGAGATGAAGCTGCATCTTTATATAGAGAATGGGAAAGTAAGATTGAATCTTTAGATAAAGAGTTAGATAATTATGATGATACTCTAGAAAGAATGTATAAACGAGGAGAATTATCTCGTAGTGATTATAATTCTTATGAACGCCAAATAGAAGCGATAGAAAACACTTTAGAACAAGCAGAAGAAACTTTAGAATACCGCACTGGTTATGATGATTAAAGAGTAAACTTAATTGCTCTTTTTTTTATTTCTAAAATATGCTATACTTTTTATGTAGTAAAAATAAGTAAGGAGTAATCATATGGCATATATAAAGTTTAAAGAATTAACTAAATATTTTGATTTTAAAGACGAAACTAATCCTTTTGATTTACCGGATTATACCAAAGAGTATGTCGAAAAAGAAGAAAAGATATTAATGGGATATAAAAATAGTAAAGATTATGTAGTTTTTACGGATAAAAAAATGATTTTATTTGATAGAGATACATTAGCTTTATATTATAAAAAAATTCATATAATTCCTTATGTGTCAATATCTACTAGCGCTATTAATTTTAAACCAGGAAAAGTGGAAATACTATTTAGTTTAGATAGTGGTTATCAGCTTCATATTAACTTTTTAGATATGGATCACAATAAAAAGGAAAACATAAAAAAAATATATAAAGCTATGATGCGTGTTAAGTTATAATTTATTGCATTATTTTGTCAATTGATGGATAATCAATTGACTTTTTATATTTAATTTTGTATTATTAAAATAGAAAGGAGTAGAATATGAGAAAAGTAAATTTGGCTTTAGGTTTATTTGTAGTGTTTATGTTTGGCTTCATAGCAAACGTATCTGCTAAGGAAATTAATGTAACTGATGTAAGTACATTAAATGAGGCTTTAACAGATGCTGATGCAGGGGATACTATTATATTAGCTGATGGTACATATAATACCGACATTACAATTGAAAAAGATATTGTATTAAAAGGTACAAGTGTTGATGGTACTATCGTTAATGGTTCTGTTATTTTAAATGCTGAAGGTATTGAAGTTACTCTTGATTCTTTAACAATAACAGATGCTGGAACCATAATTGATGTAAAAGCAACATCTACATTAACTGTAAATAATGCTAAGGTATTATATGCTGGTTACAACGGAACATTTAGCGTTAATAATTCTGATGGTATTTGGCTTGAAAAAACAGCTAATGGTTCAACAGTTAATGTAACAAATAGTACCGTAGTTGCAAAATACGCTATATGGGTTTATGGAGAAGAAAATACTGTAAATGTTACTGGTTCAACAATTAATGGTTGGGCTGCTATAGATATTTCTAATGGTAGCGGTTCTCAAACTACAGCTAATAATAACAAGGTTAGTATAAACGATTCTACAATTATAGGAACAAACGTTTATAATGGACGTACTGATGCTTATGGTGTTATAGTTATCGGTGGACAATCTAATGTAAAAGTTGAAATTAGTGAATCTACAGTAAAAAATGAGTTCCCTGTAACAAATAACCAAGTAGATGTAATATTATTTTCTCCATCATATGCAACTTCTGAAAATTCAGAAGTAACAATTTTAAATTCTGAATTGATTAACAATGATGCAACAGGAAGTAGTGCTGTTATTAACTATAGTTCAGAAGAAATTCAAAATGGTGAAAATATAGTATCTTTATATGAAACAACAATTACTTCTGAAAACGATACTATTTATAGTACAGTTGGTGATTATGTTACATTTACTATTGATTTAATGGGTGTTCAAACAACAACTCCAATACCTGCAAATTCAACAATACCTGAAGATGCTCTTGTTTTAGATGAAATTGAAGGGTATACTTTTGAAGGTTGGTATTTAGATGAAGATTTTACCACTCCATTTGATGCAACTGTTCCAGTAACTGATAATACTATATTATATGCTAAGTTAACTGAAATAGTTGAAGAACCAACAACACCTGAAAATCCATCTGAACCAGAAGAACCAATAGAAAACCCAAGTACAAGTGATAACATTTTAACTTATGTTGTTCTTGGTGGAATTTCTCTAGTAGGAATTGTTGGTGCTAGTCTTTATTTAAAGAAAAAATCAAATTAATCAATTTAAATTTTAAGTAATAAGCAACATTCAATTGATTGCTTTTGTTATGTCTAAATGTGTTAAATTATTTGATGTATGATTGACTATTTATGTTTAATTTTGTATTATTAAAATAGAAGGAGAGTAAAAATGAAGAAAGTTAGTCTTGGGGTTTTGGGAATTTCAGTATTTTTATCTACTTGTTTAACAGTAAGTGCTGCTAGTATGCCTAGTCCTGATGGTGATGGCAAAATAACATTGACAGATGATATTGCTTTAACAGAAACATTTACAGTAAATGAAGGGGAAACAATTACTTTAGATTTGGCGGGACATACAATTACAGGTGGTGCAGATATCGATTATTATACAATTGAAAATAAAGGAAATTTAACAATTGTAGATAGTGGTGATAATGGTAAAATTGTTTGTGAAGAAGATAGTTCATCTTGTATTAGAAACAATTTAGGTACATTAACAGTTGATGGGGTATATGTTGAATCACCATTTGCTACTATTAAGAATGAAGCAGATTCCATTCTTGATGTTAAAAATTCAGAAATTGTTACTACACATGTTGGTAATAGTTTGGCTGGTGGATTTACTGGTGCTTTACAAAACTGGGGGACAACAACAGTAGATAACACAACAATCACGGCTGCAAGTGACTATGCTGTTTTTGCAAGAAGTGGTGCTGATGAAGGTAAGAGTTCAGAAATAACTATTTCTAATTCCAATTTAAGTGGTGCATATTTTGTTGTAACTGAAAGAACAAATAGTACAACTACTACGCAAACAATAAATATAAGTGATTCAACATTAAGTGGTCGTGCAAGTACCCCAAGTGGGACAGTTCAAAGTTATAGTGGTGATATTACATTAACTACTAATCATGTA
>CALVIU010000011.1 GCA_944331835.1 uncultured Bacilli bacterium
TTTTATGGATTTTATAGGTATATTATACCACGAGTTCTTTCTTTTTTTGTGCATTCCGATAAATTTGGACTCTGTCATGCTAAAGATAATATTGATTTTTGACTTAAAATAATTTAAAATAATAACCGATTTTGTGAAGTGTTTGACTTTTAAAAACACAGTACTTAGATTTTATAAGAGAACAAGTAAACACTTTTGCATTGTTCTCTTTTTGTTTTAAAGGTAAAGGAGTGATGTTCTAATGTTAAAAAGCAAACAAAATCAATTTTCAGAATTGTTTTTGTTTTTTTCTATTGTTTTTGTAGTTTGTTTATTATTGTCGAATATTTTAGCAACAAAATTATTGAGAATAGGTAATTATTTTGTTACTGCAGGAGTAATTGTTTTTCCAATTTCTTATATTATTAATGATATTTTTTCTGAGGTTTATGGTTACATCAAAACCAAAAAAGTAATAATTTTTGGCTTTATTATGAACATTTTCATGGTAATTATATTTAGTATAGCTATTGCTTTACCAGCTCCAGTTTGGTATGAAAATGGAAATGCATTTGAAATAATTTTAGGCTCTACTCCTAGAAATTGTATTGCAAGTTTATTAGCATATTTATAATAAGAAAAAGTGTATAATCAGAATATAATGATGTAGAGAGGAAGATTAATTATGCAAAAATTGTATATTGTTCGTCATGGAAAAACGGATTGGAATGTTCGAGGGCTTATGCAAGGATCTATTGATATCTCTTTAAATGAAGAAGGAATAGAACAGGCCAAAGAATTGGCTAAAATGATAGATTTATCTAAAATTGATATTTGTATATGTTCTCCGCTAAAGAGAGCAAAAGAAACTGCAGAGTTAATTGTTGGCAATAAGAAAAAAATCATTTATGATGAATTATTGCTGGAAAGAGGATTTGGAGATTATGAAGGCAAGAAAGTGGATTTTGATTTAATTTTTAAACAATGGGATTATAAACTAAATGATAAAGAAGGTAATATAGAAAGTATTAGAGATTGTTTGTCAAGAGCAAAACAATTTTTGGATAAAGTAAAAAAGGAATATCCAGATAAAAGTATATTGGTTGTTTCTCATGGAAGTTTTATAAAAGCACTTCATTTTAATATTATTGGGTATGATGAAAATACGGATTTTTTGTCATTTAATCCTCAAAATACTACTTTATATGAATATGATATTTAAAATTTAATTTCTAATTTTGTTATAAATAGTCGTTGTAAATTTATGTGATATAATGTTTGTGGATAGAAATTTTAAAATGATGTCGTAAAATTATCGCAAATTTTGTAAAATTCTATTTGAATTTATTTAAAATATTAAGAAAATGAAGTTTGGCATCCTTTAAAAATCAAGCCATTTTTTAAGAAAATAAAGCGTTTTTAAAAAAGAAATTGATATTTGAAATTTTTAACTAACTTCTCCTAAGGGTTAGAGTGGAGGTTCGATTCCTCTCGAGGACGCCATTTTAGATGATTTATGAAAGTATTTAATTTTAACAATAAAATTTATAATGAAAATCTTTAGTAGACTTTTTTTGTATTCCTTTAAATTATTTGCTTTTATGTTCTGATAATTTCATTTTTTGTAAATTAAAATTAATATTCATAGGTAATAATTATATTTTAAAAAAATTCAATAAAAAACTTTGGAAATTATTCAATATATCTTATTTTGTTTTGAAAACTATGGTATAATGATAAAGAATAGTAGTAATTTGTTGATTTGATATTCTTTGATTTAAATAATAGAAGCATTTAAATTTAAGCGCTTTTAGTTATCATCAGTTATATCTAGAATAATTTTAATTACGGTTCATTATATAAAGGTTTGATAGACGAAATTAAACCTATAATAAAATATATGTAGTAAAAGAGGAGAAATTAATTATGTATTGTCCAAATTGCGGTAATAAATTAAATGGTAACGAGACTTTTTGCTCTAATTGTGGCTCCAAAGTGGTGGTAAAAGAAGACCAAAATGGTGTCATTTTATCAGAAACAATATCTAAAAAAAACTCAAACTTTTTTAAGTTAATCATCCAAAATGTCAAAAAATTTATTATCAAACACCAAAAAAAATCAGCCGCTATTTTAAGCTGCATTGTTGTATTAATTGTTAGTGTTATATTATTTAATAATTTTTATGGATTTGATAAATTAAGTTGGAACGAAGAATACTCTGATTATAAGTTGGATTATATAGCACCAACTAATATAAAATTAGGTATTAATTTTGAAAATGAAGATAAAGTCGATGAAATAAAATATGAAGTTACTTGTGGTGAAGTAAAAAATGATGGCTTAGAAATAGATTGGAATTTAACTGAAGCAACAGGCAAATGTAAAATAACTGCTTCGTATAAAGCGAAAAATATAAGTAAAGAGTTTACTATTATTAATTTTAATACTACTGAAGCTGAATTAGCTTTAGATTATGAAATAGATTTAGATTCTAACGAAGATTTAGATTTGGATAGCTTAACCAATAGCCAAGAAAAAGAATATAATACAAATCCACTTCTTTCCGATACTGATATGGATGGATTAGATGATTATTATGAAATTTTTACAAGTAAAACAGATCCAACAAAAGCAGATACAGATGAAGATGGCTTAAGTGATTATGATGAAATAGAATTAGGTCTTGACCCTTTAAAATCTGATTCAAAAGGTGATGGTGTAAAAGATGGTGAACGAATTTTAAATTATAGCTATTCATCCGACAATTTAAAATTATCAATTGCTGGAAGCGGAAATATTGCTAGTACAATTGTTGAAGTTAATTCAAATACTAAAATTAGTGGTAAAGATGGTCTACTAGATAACTTATACACATTTTATACGGATGGTAAAATAACTGAAGCTATTGTTAATATTACTTATACTGATGAAGAACTTGAAGAGTATGGCTTAAGCGAAGATAACTTATCAATATATTACTATAATGAAAAAGAAAGTGAATATGAAAAAATAAATACAACTGTTGATAAAGAAAACAATACTTTAACTGCAACTTTAACACATTTTTCTAATTATGTAGTAGGAGATAGTACAGTTATGAAAGAAACATCTATAAATGAAATATTATTTGTTCTTGATAACTCATGGAGTATGTATAGTATTGAACAGTATGAAGAGTTCACAGGTGAAGAATATACTAGTGATGATTCTCTTATTGAATCTGATGTTGAAGGCCTAAGATTTACTTTAACAAGTGAATTAATTACAAAATTAGATAAAAAAAATTATAAAATGGGATTATCAGAATTTAGAAGAGATTATAAAAATGCTCTTGAAATTGGTAGTTCAGCTGAATCATTAAAAGATAAATTAAGTACAATGAAAGGAAACTTTATTACTAATTATGCTGGAACGAATATTAGCAATGCTTTAACTAATGGTATTCGTGAATTTTCAAAAGATGGTGATAATAAATACATTGTTATTTTAACTGACGGTCAAGATTCATCGTTAAAAAATAATGCTGAAAGAATAATTGAACGTGCCATTGAAAATGATGTTAAAATTTGTTCAATTGGTTTTGGTGAAGGATCTGACAATGTCGAGTTGGCTAATATATCAAATAGTACAGGTTGTAAATTTTATTCATCAAGTAATGTTGATGGCTTAACTGAATTATTTGAAAATATCAGTTCAGAGTTAAATGATGATTTAGTTGATATAGATGATGATGGTGAAACTGATGGAATCCTTCTTGCAGACAGTGGCTTTATAGTTAATCGAGATGGCTTTTCTTTTGCTAATTATGGAAGTAATTTATCAACTGGAGGTCATTGTTATGGGATGGCCACTTTTGCTCAGTTATATTACAAAAAGCTGTTACCACTTCGTATGGATTCTATAACATCTGGTGATGAAACGTCATATTATTATAATTTAAATAACACATATTTTGATGATTACGTTAATTTATATGATTATAAGTTGCAAACCAATGCCTTAAAGTATACTTTTGGTTTTGATTATTTTGGAGAAGAAACTCCATCTGATTTAAGAACTTTAGATGGAACAACCCTTGCTATAAGCCCTAAATATAAAACGGAATTAAATAATTCTGGTATATATGATATTATAACGGCAGAAACTAGTTTATCAAAAGAAGAACAAATTAAAAGATGGGGAGTGAATTACGAAACATCTGAAAGTGCTTATTTGAATGAAGATAAAATGCAGACAAGTAGTAATATTAAAAATGATGATGTTCAATTACTTAATGCAATCTATACTGGATTTATTAGACAATTCTCAACTACCACATATTCATCTGGAACGAATTTTATATTATGGTTGCGAAATGTCATTGGAACATCAAGCACGGATTATACTGGCGCAGAAGGATTTGTTAATATTTTAAAGACAAGATTAAATGATAAGGATGTTCCGGTTATTACATCTGACTATAGTGGGGGATTGCACGCCATAAATGCGATAAGTTTAGTTCAAGATATTGAAAACCCAAATTATTATTATATTGGAGTTTATGATAATAATTATCCAGGTGAAAAAAGATACGTTGAAATCAAATGTAATAAAGATACTTGTTTAACTGTTGCTAATGAATATTATGCTAATTCAAATCAACCAATTACAGTTACGCCATCTCTTGAATATGATTTAGAATATTACAATATTAATAACTAAAATGGTGATGTATATGAAAAACAATTTATTATTTAAAATATTAGCAAGTTTACCAATTATTTTATTGATGTTATATTTTATTCCTTTTTTGGGTATTATTTTAATTTTATTTAGGTTTTTTGTATATAGTAATAAAAAAATATCAACTTCGATATATATTACTTTGGTTGGTATTTTAATATTAATTCCTAAAATAATTTATTTTATATTAGGTATATTTAAGATTGATATAAATACAATACCTTATTTACAAGATGTTTTAAATTCTGATTTGTATAATATCAATTTTATTAATTATAGTAAACTTTTAATTTGTATAGGCATTATATTTTTGATTATTTCTTTTGCTTTAACAGCTATTTTTAATAAACTAAATATTGGTATCTTAAATTATATCAGCAAGCAAGAAAAAATTGATACTAAAATATCAAGAGAAAATGATATGAAAATAAAAATCAAACAAGAAAAAGCCAAAAATACTAGTTATGTTAAATGTCCATACTGTGGGTCAGATAATCTTTTAAGCGAAAAGTTTGGTATTTGCCAATATTGTCGAAGAAAAATTGAAAATAAAAATTATAAATGTTAGATAACTATTCACATCTAATAATTGGGATAAAACGGCAAATTTATGACGGAGAGTCTTTAGTGGACTTTTTTTCTTTTTGCATAAAAAAGAAAAAAAGGTTAATATTGAAATTACCCACTGTTTTATATGCGGCTATTCTTTATAAATTAAATAGACTTTCAATCGAAAAATTATATTACTTGGTTAGTAAATTATCCAAAGTAGCCCTCAATAATAAAACTAATATCGATAATTTTGTTAATGAATTTTGGGTATTAAATAAACATAAGTTGCAAAAAGACTTCTTAGATATGATTAATCCAGAAGACATAATTATTACAGCCTCTCCAGATATTTTAATTAAAGATATAGTCCAAGAACTAAAAACTAAAAATATTATTAGTTCTATATTTAATACTGATACTGGAAAAATTGAATTTTTATGCTTTAGAGAAAATAAAGTAAAAGTTTTTAAAGAAAAATATCCAACAGCTTTTATTGATGAATTTTACACAGATTCTTACAGTGATTTGCCTTTAATGAAAATAGCCAAAAAACTTATCTAGTCAAAAAGAATAATCCTCCAGAACTTATTAAACTTAAGAGAGCAAGTAACAATTGCTCTCTTATTTTTTTTAATTTATGCTAATATATAAATTATAAGCAGAAAGGAGGTAACGTGAGTAAAAAAGGTATTATATTTATAATTGTATTTGTAATAGTTGCAGTATTGGTTGGTACATTGGTTTATACTTTAATAAACGAAGATAATAAAAATGATGTAATCGAAGAAGGTTATACAATATATTATCTCGATAAAGCCAAAGTATCAAATGCTAATAATCTATCACTAAAAGAAGAAGATTTAATTAATGTATTTATTAATGCTAGTGATTTTAATGATTCCGAGTTGCAAAATGCACTAGTAGAGAATGTTAAAGTATACGCATTAATGGATGATTCGGGAAAAAGTGTTAGCTATGACAATTGTACAAATATAGTATTATATATTCCAACGAAATTATATTCAACATTTACAAAACTATCAGCAATTAATACTTTAACATATAATTTAAAGGCTAGTGAATCTAGTGATACTGAATTAAAAGTAAATGATACTTTAACTGACAAATTAGAAAGTAATTATGGATTAGATTAGAGAGTAGTAATTTCAAGTAATTGAACACTATTCTTTTTTTTGAAATTATGTTATAGTAATTTTGTTAAAACTTTAATATTTGTTTCAGGAGGTATTACGTTGAAAAGAGATTTAGGAAAATTAATAATAGATGCAAGAAAACAGAAAAGCATAAGTCAAGAAGAATTAGCCCATATGCTTCATGTGTCTCGTCAAACAGTAAGTTCATGGGAATTAGGTAAAACTGAGCCAGGGGCAAACATAACATTTAATTTATGTAAAATATTAGATATAGATATAAAAAATTTCATTGAAAATGGAAATGCCCTTAATGAAATTGTTAATCTTGAAAAGAAAAAAGTTAAAAGCAAATTTTTATTTTTGATTATTTCGATAGTGTTACTATTTATTATTTCTTTTATTATTTTAATTACTACTTTTAATAGTAATAAATTTAAAGTGTATAAAGTAGATGTAGAATCTAATGATTTTCAGCTAGACGATAGTATCTTAATTTTATCAAAAGTTAATAACTATTTTAATTTGGGAACTCTTACAACTAGCATTGAATCAATTAAAGATGTTAAAGAATGTTATTTGAAAATTTATGAACAAACTGATAAAACAGAAAAAGTAATATTAGAAACATTTTATGATAATAACATAATCATTAATGAAGATTATGGATATAATGAATATTTTAATGATTTAGATACTAATATAGATAATTTATATATAGATATATCATATATCGAAAATAACGAAATAATAACTATAACTTTAAAAATTGTTTTAGAAGAGATAATGGAAAATGATATTTGGTTATATTTAAAACATCATACAATAGGATATAATATTAGCGAAAAAGAAACAATGGAAGTCAAAACTAAAAATATAACAATTGATTCTTTAGTTAGTAATGGATATGTTTATAGTGATGATTGGGCTTATGAAAAAAGTAATAAATTAGATGGGTTTATGTATAATTTGCTAACTCAAAAATTACATTATTATAATAGAAATAACAATGTTTCAATAGATATAGACTATTATTACGATAAAAATTATGCAAGCGTATCAGTATTTGATAATAATATTTCTAAGTATATTGAGTTATTTGATTATTATTATAATCAAGAAGAAAAATTGTTGTGCATTAAAGGAAACTGCAATAATTATCAAGATTATTTGCAAGTTATAGAAAATGAGTTAAAAAAAATAGAAATGTAAAAGAAATTTGACATTAAAAATAATGCTAATGTCAAATTTTTTTGCTTTACTTGATTTAATTTTAATGTTACAGTTAAATCAGAAAAGAGAGGTTTTATAATCGTGAAAAAATGTTTGTTAATTCTTTTGTTAATGTTAATTATACCTAACGTTGTAAGTGCTGATAATATAGATATAAAATATTATAAAACAATAATAGATAAAATAAATAATACTAGCTATACATCAGAAATTACTCAAGATGAATATGATAATATAAAAGAAATTTCTTTATTTTCAACTTATCATGAAACTGAATATAAAAAAATATTAATAGAAGATATTGCTGGAGAAATTTTTATGCAGGTAGATTGGAAAAAAAATCCGGCGGTGAGATCATATGATGTAATAGCATTGCGTGGCGTTGGAGTTACATTTGATTATGATTCTATTAATGGAAATCAGCAATATACTATAAATGGTAACATGTCTAAAATTAATTATGATAGCACAACTGAAAATGTTAAATTGTTTTCAAATGGATTTGGAATATCAATGAATTTAGTAAATGGAGCATCGAACTACAGTTTATCACTTAATATTAATTATTTTAAGGACATTAATAATGCTACCATTTATGGTTCTTACCAACATGCTCAAAGAAATATAACTTTAAGTCAATCACAGGATTATGATATTTCTGCAAATGGATTAGGTGGAGTGATAGATTTTAATGGTTCGGTTAGATCATATTTTGATGGAATGGGTGGAGTAAGTATAACAGTATAGAAGTAGGAGAAGTATATGAACAAAATATTAATTTATATTAAGGGTTTAACAAAAAAATATCAAAGAAATAAAGAAGATATTGTAGCACTAGATAACATAAATATAAAGTTTGAAATCGGGAAGTTTTATGCTGTTATGGGCCATTCGGGCAGTGGTAAATCGACATTAATTAATATTATTGGTTTAATTGAAACCGCAACAAGTGGTGAATATTATCTTAATGGTAAAAACATTAGTGATTTTAATGAAAATGAAAAAGCTAATATTAGAGCAAAATATTTTGGTTTTATATTTCAAGACTATAATTTAGATCCTAATTTAAAAGCATATGAGAATGTTATGCTACCAATGTTAATTGATAAAAAAGTAAAAAATAAAGATGCAAAAGAGAAAGCTATTAAATTATTAGTCAGTTTAGATTTAACTCACAGGATAAATCATTACCCTAAGGAACTGTCGGGTGGAGAACAACAACGAGTTGCTATTGCTAGAGCGCTAGCAAATAATCCTGAAATTATTTTGGCTGATGAACCAACGGGTAATTTGGATAAGAAGAATGAACAAAAAATATTTTCTGATTTAAAAAAACTAAGTGAAAGCGGTAAATGCGTAATTGTGGTAAGTCATAGTTTAGAAATAAAAGAATATGCCGATGTTATTTTTACACTGGAAGATGGAACTATAAGATGGTGAAAATATGAATTTTGTTAATGCAATGAAATATGCAACTATTAAAATATTTAGAAATCACAAAAATTTTTATTTTATGTTGGTTATAGGAATTTTTTCTTTAATATTATTAATGATTTTTACATATCAAAAGTATATGACGGATATACATGAAAAGTATTTAAATACTCAGTTATTTTATCGAGAAATTTCCGTAATGCCTTCGGATATAACCAGTGATGTTGATGCTTTGTTTTATGAACCGATACGAAGCATACCACATGTTTTAGATATATATGATTCAAGATATGGCATTTTTTATACAGAATCTCCAACTTTTAAAGAAAAAATATATGATGGAGTAATCACTTTAAAATATGGCAGTAATGCAACATTTCCTAAAATAGTTGAAGGTAACATATTTGAAAGTAATGCTACAGGAGTAGCGATTTGTTCAAAAAATTTTTATCCATCAAGTTATAATACAAAGGATATTATCGGTAGTAATGATATTTTTTTAGATGGAGAAGAATTAATCGGTAAAACTTTTAAAACGGAAAGTAAGATATATAAAAGAGTAGATGGCGATATTATTGAAAATGGGAAGTATTTAAAAGAATTTAAAATAATTGGAGTGTTTGATAATACTGTTTCGATGGACACTCCTAATACTTGTTATGTCAGTGGTGGCGATATTGAAGATATATATAAGCATACAATGTTGGAAGTAAATTCCGATGTATATTTTCCTTATACTGTTTTGGTTGATGATAAAAATAATCTAGGAGAAGTAGGTAATGCCATAAATACTATGGGGTATCAAGCAGATGTAACATCGATAATAGACACTGAATATATTTCTAAATTAAGAATAATTAGTATAGTAATAATTATAATTGCGATAATATCTTTATTAGTAACTATATTTGTTTATTTAAAGAAAAATGCTTTAGATAATTCACAAGAAATTGGCTTGTTAAAAGCTATCGGTTATAAGAAGTGGGATATTATTAAAATTAATATGGCAAAAATGATAGAGATGATTTTAATTCCTTATTTACTAAGTATATTTATATTTGAAATAATTTTTTTCTTAATTGAGTTGCTATTTAAAAATTATTTTTTGTATTATGGTTATAGCCTTAATCATTTAATTGATGCTTATTTTTATACATTGGAAATTATATTTATTTTACCAATTATCATTAATTTTATATTTATAGTAAAACTAACTAAGAAAAAAACAATAGTTTTAATTAAAGAGGTAATATGATTTTAAAGAGTTTTTATAGAAAAAAGTCTACAATTATATATTTAACAATTATCACATTATTATTTTTAGTATTATCTATAATGCTAATAATAAATAGGTATTTAGAAGAGATAAAAAATAACTACTATATAGATAGTAATTTGGTTTTAATAAAAAGCAATATAGATTATAAAGATTTACTTGAAAATTATAACAATATTACAAATATTAAAAAGTGTATTTTGTTTAGTTATACTGATGATTTAATTACAGAAAGTTATGTCAATGATCTAAATATTAATAATAAAGTAATTGTTTATCCGGATGATGTTTTAGAAAATGAAGAGATAATATTAGGATTAATGACTTATTATTATGAATTTAGTAAAAGTAAGATAAGTAATATATTAAATGAAAGTATCAAAGTAAATTTTGATGGCAAAGAATTAAATCTAAATTTAATTGATGTAGTAGATAATGAAAGAAAAAGTAATATTTATATAGCCGATGAGTTATTCGAAGAATTGACTATCAATAACTATTCTTATACGTTTAATATTAAGACAGAAAAAGATGAAAAAGAAGTTAGGAAATATTTAGATGAAAATATTGATGGCGAAGTATATTATTTGAAATATGAACTGGCTGATGATTATGTAATTAATGAAAAGATAGATAATTATATTTCTATTTCCAAAATATTAACTTTAGTATTAAGTGGAGGATTATTATTGATACTAATAATCATTAATAAAAATATTATTGCTGACTTAGATAAGAATATGATGTTGGAACATAAATTGGGAGTAAAACCAATGGATATAAAGAAAAATGTTATGAAAAGATTAATAAGTTTGCATATCATAAGTTTTATGTTAAGTATTATAGTTGCCCTTATAATTAGTAATGTAATAGTTAGTAGATATTATATTGCTATGATGCTTTTAGTATTTATATTTATTTTGTTTATCGATTTAATAATGAGTTTAATTATAAATATAAATAAAAAAAGTTTGTAAGAAAAAAACAATATTGAAAATAACTGAAAGTAAACTAGTATAAAAGATATATAAGCTTTATACTAGTTTTTTTGTCAAATTTAGTAAACTGTTTGTAAAATGATTGACTATGGAAAAAATTATGAATTATAATTAATTTAGGCTAGAATGCTAGCAACCTAATATGGGTTTTAAGGAGGGAGAAAATTAATGTTAAAAACCAAAGTTGGTTATAGTGAAAATGTTGATGCATTTAAGTCTGGTGTTGAAACCGCAACTATGGCAAACGTTATTGATAATCCACAAGTTGGATTGTTCTTTACAAGTTGTGTTCAAGACCAAAGTGAACTTATGAAAGGAGCTAAAAGCGTACTTGGTGATGTACCAATCATCGGTTGTACTTCATCAGCAGCGCTTTGTACTCAAGATGGATATTTAAATAAAGAAACTGGATATTCAGGAATGATGTTATTCGGCGGAGATGTGGAAGTTGTTACCGCCGGAAGTGCTAAAACTAATGAATCACCTAGAGAAATAGGGGCACGTATTGCTAAAGAAGCAATAGAAAAACGCGAAGGTGAAGATAAAGAACCAGATTTCTTCTTTATGAGTGCAAGTCCTGCAAATGAAGAAGAATATTTAAAAGGTATTCAAGATGTTATTGGAAATATTCCAGTATTTGGAGGTTCTGCTGCTGATAATACAGTTGAAGGTAAATGGAGCTTACTTAATGATGGTGAAGCATTTGCAGATGGCTGTGTTATAGCAATATTCTATACTGATGGCAAAATGGCTAACATTTATACTGGAGCATATCATGAAACAGATAATGTTGGTATCATTACAAAAGTTGAAGGAAGTAGAACTCTAGTAGAAATCGATCATGAACCAGCACTTAAGAAATATGCTGAATGGACAAATCAAAATGTGGAAGATTTAATGGGTGGAAACCTACTTACTGCGACAATTTGTGCACCACTTGGAGTAAAAGATCCGATTGGAAAAGTTACAGCTGTTCGTCATCCAATGGCAGGAAATGAAGATCTATCAATGAATATTGGAGCAGACCTTGCTGTTAATACTGCTGTAATTCAACTTACAAATACACCAGAAGGAATTCTTAAAGCAAATGAAGAAACAATAGCAAAACTAAATGAATTAATGGGTGAAGATGTAAACTCTTATTTCCTAGTTCATTGCGGAGGACGTCGTTTAGGTTTAGCTTTAGCAAATATCGAAGATAAGATTTATCCAGAAGTTAAGAAAGCTATACCTAATAAAGAATTCTTGATGGTATTTACATTCGGTGAATATGGACAAGGTGATCACTCATCTAATACAGTTGGAGGATTATCACTTTCATATACTGGATTTGGTGAATAAAAAAATAAAGAATAAAAAGGAGAGAAAATGAAAAGTTTAATAGGAAGTAGTTGGAGAGATTCAAGCGATGGTAAAGTAATAAACGTTATGAATCCAGCAACAAATGAGCTTGTAGATACTGTTCCAAGTTTAACAAAAGAAGATGTTGAAGAAGCAATTAAGTATGCTCACGAACATCAAAAAGAATGGGAAACTTTATCAGTAGTTGCTAGATGTGAAATACTAACAAAGTTCGCCGTATTAGTGGAACAAAACAAAGATGAACTTGCTAAATTATTATCAGATGAAACTGGAAAACCAATTAAGGAAGCATATAATGAAATTGCTAATATTGGGATTGGAGTTCCAGCTTATGTGGAAAAAGTTAAGCATGAATATGGCAATATAATTTATAGAGGTACAGAAAAGGGACAAGAAAATACAATTCAATATACTATTCAACAACCTCTTGGAGTAGTAGTTGCGATTATTCCATTTAATTTCCCAAGTGATATTTTTATCAATAAAGTACCACCAGCATTATTAATGGGAAATGCTGTTATACTTAAACCAGCAAGTGCTAATCCACTTACACTAACTAGATATGTGGAATTACTTGTGGAAGCCGGAGTACCTGCAGGAATAATTTCTGTAGTACATGGATCTGGTTCTGTTGTTGGAACAACTCTTACAAGTAGTAAGTTAGTAGATATGGTAAGTCTTACTGGTTCTACTGCTGCAGGTATCGATGCTGCTAAAAATTGTGCAGAACATTGTGCTCATAGTTCTTTAGAACTTGGAGGAAACGATGCATTTATTCTATGTGCTGATGGTGATATCGATTTAGCAGTTGAAGAAACTGTTTGGGGAAGACTTTATAATACTGGTCAAGTATGTTGTGCTAGTAAGAGATTCTTAGTAGAAAATTCTGTTAAAGATGAATTTATCAATAAAATGGTCGCTAAAATTAAGACTTTAAAAGTAGGTATGCCTTCAGAAATGGACACAGATATCGGATGCTTAATAAGTGAAGAAGCTGCTATCGAAGTAGAAAAACAAGTAAATAAGACGATTGAACAAGGAGCTAAACTTGTCTGTGGTGGTAGAAGAAAAGGGGCTTTCTATGAACCAGCAATTTTAGATAATGTAACTCGCGATATGGATGTTGCTAAAGATATGGAAATCTTTGGTCCAGTTATTCCAGTAATCGGTTTTGATACAATCGAAGAAGCAGTAGAAATTGCTAACCAATCAATCTATGGTTTATCTGGTTCGATTATTACTAGAGATTTCAATAAAGCCATCAAGGTAAGTGAACAAATGGAATGTGGAGGATTTGTAATTAATGGTGCAAGTTTCTTCAGATCATTTGAACAACCTTTCGGTGGCTGGAAGTATTCTGGAATCGGTAATGAAGGAATCATGACAACTCTAAAAGAAATGTCTAGAACAAAAACTGTTATTTTAAAAAATGTTACAAAATAATTTAAAGAGCAAGTACACTCTTGCTCTTTAATAAATTAAGGAGGGATTTTATGTTTGATTATAAAGGAAGAGTAGTTGTTATGACTGGAGCATCATCTGGTTTAGGGATGCAAATGGCTAGAGGGTTCGCTCATCAAGGGGCTACACTCGTTTTAATGGCAAGAAGAATTGAAAGATTAGAAGAATTTGCCAAAGAATTAGAAAGTATGGGGGTTGAAGCTTTACCAGTTAAATGTGATGTTACAAATGTTGCAGAAGTAAATAATGCTGCTAAAGTAGTAGAAGAAAAATTTGGTAAAGTTGATGTGCTAGTAAATTGTGCAGGAAGTGCTAAGAATAATGGGGTACTTAATATGACTGATGAAGAATGGCAATTTACAATTGATACCGATATGAACAGCGTATTTTATGTAACTAGAGCGTTTGCTAACATTATGAAGAAAAATAATTATGGTAGAATTATCAATATTGCATCAATGTATGGTATGGTTGGAAATATGGCCATGGATACAGTTGCATATCACACAAGTAAAGGTGGAGTTATAAACTTTACTAGAGCAGTAGCAGCAGAACTTGCTAAATATGGTATTACATGTAATGCAATATGTCCAGGTTACTTTGATACAGAACTTACTCATGAAACACTTATAACTGATTCATTTACACAATATATGAAATCTACTGTACCAGTTGGAAGATATGGACGTGTTGGTGAACTAAATGCAGGTGCAATTTTCTTAGGTAGCGAAGAAGCTAGTTATGTAACTGGTGTAATACTACCAATTGATGGTGGATATACCTGCGTGTAATGTCGAACCAAATTTATTGAAAAATAAAATTTAATTTGTTATACTTAATATGTAAGTGTTACCCCTAGTGGATAATGCCTGCATTTGTTGCGGACACTATACCTGAAACAAGGCTAGTGTCTATTTTTCTATATTAAACGTAGTATTACTACAATTAATAAGATTATTATTACTAAAAGAGTACTTATGTTTTCTTCTTTGTTCATATCTTTGCCACACTCACACAAAACCCCCAAAGTTTGAGTAGCAAAGAAATTACTCAGTTGAAAGCAGGCACTAACACTCTCCGGTAACAGTTATCTATTCTAGTGTTAAAGCATTATAAAAGCAATAAAAATAGTGCGACATAATTCGGCAAAAAAACATTTTGAGATTATTTCAAAATGTTTTTTCATTAATATTCAGTTGCATATAAATCGACATATTCTTCGAGTGTTAAATCTTGTTCATATATTATTTTGGCAGCATCCAATCCAACATATCTAATATGCCAATTTTCAAATTGGTATCCGGTTATATCAGTTTTATCTTCAGGAAATCTTATAATAAATCCAAAACGGTGGGCATTATTACTTAGCCATTCGTAGTTTTCATCAGTTAGTCTTGTCGAACCGGAAATAGCAGTGTTTTTTAAGTCAATAGAAAGTCCAGTTTGGTGTTCGGAATATCCTGGGCGAGCAGAGTAGGTATCTGCAGCAGCAACACCATCACTAGCAACATAGTTATTATATAAAGTGCGTTGGAAATTATAATCTCTGAAAGCTGTTGTTGGCATGAAATTTACCCCAATTTCTTCTTCAGCAGCAGTTTGTAATTCTTTAAATGGTTCGACGATTACTTCACGCATTGGAACATTATTACCATATGCTCCTGGTAAGTAAGCAAGATCACTTGGCTTATATCCATCTGGCAGATAATGATATTTATTAACTAATACTAATAAATCATTAGGATCTGCTACTTCAGTAGTATCAGTATATACTGGTAAATCTAAATTTATATTGACATAAGTAACGACATCTTCATAAGAATAATCATTATCTTCATAGTAACTATTATATCTATCTATTTTACTTACATCAAAATTAGAAAACTCATAATAATTACTTATATCTACATAATCAATTTCTGCTAATTTATCGATATTTTTTTCACTTAGATTCATTATATAATTTATTTCTTTACCACTATACCCAAGAGGTAGGAATGTTGTTAAGATTGAAGAAAAATTATCTTTGTCTTGAAATTCGATATCAGCATATTCATCTAAGTATTTTTCATCATATATATTATTTAATAAAGCATATTCTAAGGTTTTAGAATACTTATTTTTAGAGATATTTGCTTCTTGCATCAACTTTTCAATTTCACTGGAAACAGGTTTGCTATCATCCTTAAAGAAATTATTATATACAAAGTATCCTCCGAAAATAATCACTAATACTAAAATAAAAGTCATTAATAATTTAAAACTTTTCTTAACTCTCTTTTTTCTTTTTGTCATATTATCACCGTATTTAATTATATCACATATTAAAAATTTATGTAAAAAAACTATTCGTTAGTAAAATGTGTAATTCACCATGCGATATTCGTTAGTAAAATGTGTAAAATGTAATAAATATTCAAAAAAATGATAATTTAGAAGAAAAGCCTGGAAAAAATAATAGATTTAATATATAATAATACATGAATTTAAAACTATTATACGAGGAGAGTTATTTATGTTTGAATATATGGGAGATAGAATAAGTAATGCAATAAAAAATATTCGTGGTATGGGTAAAATTACTGAAGAAAATATCAGCGATGCTATGCGTGAAATTAGAATGGCTTTACTTGAAGCAGATGTTAACTATCAAGTAGTGAAAGAATTTGTGGCAGATGTTAAAGAAAAAGCTTTAAATGCTGAAGTAGAGAAAAGTTTAAAGCCTGATGAATTATTTTTAAAGATTGTTAAAGATGAATTAGTGTCACTACTAGGTGGAGATTATGTACCACTTGAAGTAGATAAGAAACCAACAATTTTAATGCTTGTTGGTCTTCAAGGTAGTGGTAAAACAACTACAGCTGGTAAATTATCTAATTATTTAAGAAAGAAACATGCGAAAAAGCCACTACTTATAGCAGTAGACATATATCGTCCAGCAGCAATCGATCAACTTAAAACTATTGGTAAGGAATTGAATGTTCCAGTATTTAGTGAAGAAAATAAAAGGGTAGTAGAAATTGTAGAAGATGGTCTAAATTATGCTAAGGAAAATAATAATGATTATATAATCATCGATACAGCAGGGCGTCTTCAAATAGATGAGACCTTAATGCAAGAGCTAAAAGATATCGATGCTACAGTTCATCCTGATGAAAAAATACTAGTAATTGATGGTTCAATGGGACAAGATGCTATCAATGTTATCACTGGTTTTAATGATTCACTCACTTTAACTGGATGCATTTTAACTAAACTTGATGGTAATACCAAAGGTGGGGTAGCGCTATCAGTACGCCACTTAACACATATTCCAATCAAATTTGTTGGTAATTCTGAAAAAATGGATGGTTTATCAGAGTTTTATCCCGAAAGAATGGCTGAACGTATCCTTGATATGGGAGATATTCTAGAAATTGTATCAAAAGTTGAAGATGTAATTGATGAAGATGAAGCCAAAAGACAAGCCATGAAGATGAAAAAAGGAACATTCGATTTGGAAGACTTCCTAGGAACTTTAAAACAAATAAAAAAATTAGGACCTCTTGAAAATATTTTAAAAATGCTTCCTCAAGCTAGAAAAATGGGCCTTAATAATGTTTCAATCGATCCAAAAGATTTAGCTCATGTTGAGGCGATAATTCAATCGATGACACCTTATGAAAGAAGACATCCCGAAATACTTAAAGCGACTCGTAAACAAAGAATTGCCAAGGGAAGTGGTAGAAGTGTTGAAGAAGTAAATAGACTACTAAAACAATTTGAAATGATGAAAGATATGATGAAAAAACTAAATAGTGGTAACTTAAAAATGCCTTTTTAAGTTACTTTTTCTTTTATCCCAAAACTTGGAAGTAAAGTGCTCCAATTTGTGGAAATGAAATACCCCAATTTATGGAAATAAAATACCCCAATTTATGGAAAAATGAAGATAACTATAAGGAATTAGCAAATATTAAACCTTCTATACTATTACAAGGAGAGAAGCCAAGATTAATCGATGAGTGGCAACTAGCACCAAAATTATGGAATGCTGTTAGGTATGCTGTTGATACCGCTGGTGATGTCAATCAATTTATTTTAACTGGTTCGGCAACCCCGGTTGAAGATCCTACTATGCATAGTGGAGTAGGTAGATTCTCATTTGTTAATATGAAACCATTATCTTTATATGAATCTGGTGAGTCAAACGGTGTCATTTCTTTACAAGATTTATTGGATGAAAAAGTTAATATCGATGGAAAACAATCTGATTTATCTTATGAAGATTTAGTTTATGCCTTATGTCGAGGAGGTTGGCCAAACTCTTTGAAAATGGCAAAAGAAGATGCATTAGAAGTGGGCATCCAATTATTTAAACACTTTGGTCAGTTCAGATATTTCTAGAATTGATGGAGTTAATAGGGATCCTCAACTTGCTAGTATCATATTAAAATCATATAGTAGATTGGTATCTACAATTGGTCCAAATGGAGCATTATTTGAAGATATTAAAGCAAACTATGGCGATATATCAGAAAAAACAATTTCAGATTACCTTAATGTGTTAAAAAAATTATATATTATTGAAGAAATAGCAGCATGGAACCCTAATATTAGAAGTAAAACAACGATTAGAACATCCCCCAAAAAGATGTTGATAGATCCATCCCTAGCAGTTGCGGCCTTAGGTTGTTCATATAATGAATTATTATTAGATGTAAATACTTTAGGTTTATTATTTGAAAATTTAGTAAATAGAGATTTAAGTATCTATGCGGGCTCTATCGGTGGAACATTAAATCACTATAGAGATAGATATGGACTAGAATGTGATAATGTAATTCATTTTAAAAATGGTAAATATGCCTTAGTTGAAGTAAAACTAAGTAAAGAAAAAATAGAAGAAGCCGAAGAGCATTTATTAAAGTTAAAAGAATTAATTAGTCAAAATCCTAAATTAAAAGAACCAACATTTATGATGGTTGTCACTGCAACTAAAACTGCATATAAAACGGAAAATGGGGTATTAGTAGTACCTATTGGTTGTCTAAAAAATTAGTGTTACCCTCCGTTTTTCGCCAAAATGCTGACAAATACTAATAAATATCGTAAAATTAGGCTAGGTGATTAAAAATGAAAAGAAAATTTTATGATGTTTTAACTAATTGGGATAAATCAGATAGTAAGATGCCTTTAATGGTTGTTGGGGCTAGACAAGTAGGAAAAACTTATATAATAGATAAATATTGCAAATATTATTAATTCTTATGTTTTGGATATGAAAAAATATACTGATGATAAAGAAAATATTAGAATAGAAAGAATATATAATGATATACCTAGTCAACTTGCTAAAGAAAATCAAAAATTCGTATTTGCTAAGTTAGATAAACATGATAATAGAAAAAGAAATTATATTACCTCTATTGATTGGTTAATATCAAGTCTACTTGTATTACCGTGTTATAATATAACTAATCCCAAATACCCACTAAAAGTATATTTTGATTATGATTCATACAAACTTTTCTTAAATGATACGGGAATCCTTTGTAATTTAGCGGGTATTTCAAGTATTGATGTACTAATGAATAACGATTTAGATTATAAAGGTGTTTTAGTTGAAAATTATGTTGCTACTGAATTATTAAAAATGGAATTTGACTTAGGTTATTGGAGTAGAAAAGATAAAACATCTGGTTCATCAGAAGTTGACTTTATAATACAGAATAATAGCAATATAATACCAATTGAAGTAAAAGCGGGAACTGATATGAAATCAAAATCTTTAGAAATATATAATGAGAAATATAAACCTACTTTAATAATTAAAATATCAGCTAAAAACTTTGGAAAAAAAGATAATTTAAAAACTATTCCTTTATATGCAACATTTTGCTTAAAAAAATTGAAAGAGAGTTAAAGGCGTGTTAACTCTCTTTTTAAGTGAGATTCAAATGAATCTAGACTAGATGTAGGATTAATACCTAAATCTCTTATTTCTTTAAAATAACTTTTAGCATCTTTTCTTAAATCTATTGCCATTATTTTTTTTAGAAGATAAAAAGCATAATCAGGATTTTCTTTATATATTAAATATAATTCAATAGCAAAGATATAACCAACTATATATATGAAATCATTGGAAGGGTGTACTCCGATTATTTCTTCTAATTCTTCTGTATTGGAATGTTTTATAAGAAAGTTAATAAAACTTTTTATATCATTAGTATCATTATTACTATAAGCTTTAATTGATTTTAATATTTGAAATTCTTTATTTAATAGAAAGGCGTTTTCACAAGTTACATCCCAAAATTCATAATTGGAAGCAATTGCTTTTTTGCCAAGAGTAGCGTCTTTAGTGTAGTATTCTGTACATAGTAATTCAAAAAATGTACTAATTATTTCGTGAAAAGCATATAAAGAAGTTAATAAAGTACCACTATAGTTAGTTAGAAATTGAATACCATGACCATATTCATGGGCCATTGTAGCGACATCTGCAAATTCATTTTTCTTTTCAATTCTTAAATAATATGATTTATCGAAAGGTAAATACATACTGTCGGCATAAAAACTTAATTCACCTTGTCCATCAACAAAGTAAGCGTTTTTCCTTTGTCTATATAATTTTAAAAATAATTGGTATATTTCTTTAGATGTAGCATTTTTGAAAAAGTCATGGGTTAATTCTAATAAATCATTATTTGATAAAACAAGGTCTGGATAGGGATAATATGGCATATCATCATCAACATGTTTGGCTAAATTTTCACATAAAGGCCAGAGATTTTGACTGCCAATTAAACTTTGATATTCACTTAATAAGCATTCTTCGATAGTTTCAGGAATAGTATAAGGTTTCATTAGATAACTTTTAATTGTTTTTATACTTTCTTCTAATTCTTCTTTTTTATCTTCACTTACTTTTCCGCGTATACTTTCAAATTCTTTTAGTCTTTTTCTTAGCGCTTTATAATACATTGTAATCCCTCTTTTTAATATGTTTTTTATATTAACACAAATTTAGAAAAAAACAAATAGTATTTTGAATGTCGATTTTTGTCGGACCCTTTTTCTTGCAATTACATTTATTTACCATTAGAATAATTAACCGTTACCTTTAGTGGAAGTCTGCTTTTCTTTGCCGGATTCCGGCTTCAGGGGGTTTTCTTCGGGAGATCAGGATGAAAGCGAGGCGAGGTTATGAATGATAATGAATTTTGTCTAGTAATAATAATTGTGGTTCTTGCTTTAATCGGCAAGATAAACGAAAAAAGACGCTAAATAGCGTCCTACCCAAAAGTAGGCGTTACCACCACTAAAGGTAACACTTACATGTATAATATATCAAAATAACAATCTTTATGCAACATTTTTTGAAAATAAATAGACATATTTATAAAAATTTAGTACAATATCTATAAGATAGGTGATAATAGTGCAAAAGGTTACGAAAAGAAATATTGCTTTAGCAATTATATTTTTATTAATATTAGTGGTAGTTGCCTTACTTATAGGTAATTTTACTTATTCATTTTTAGGAGCAGATATTTCTGATGATGTAAATACCCAAGGTGAAACTACAGCATCCGGAGATACACTAATATTTAGTAGTGGTAATACCCTTTCTTTACATGCAACAACTGATAACTTTAATGCTACCAGTGGTAATTTAACAGATACTACTAATCCTTCAGTAAGACTTATAGCAAGTAGTAGAACAAATAATGCAACAGCAACATACTTTGCAGGAATTAGAATATATGAAAATACTTATACATATTCTAGTGGAACTACTGCCGAAGTAATACTGACAGTAAGAGATGAAAATGGTGCATTACTTGAAGCAAGTAGTGATGAACTTCCATATGTAACAGTAAATGGTGTCTCAGGATTTGATATAACAGGCAAAACTGGAGCTTTTAACATAGCCATAGACCATCCAATATCTACGACTTCATCAACCAATGGAACAACCCATACTTGGACATTTACTCTAACATTTGTAAATCTAGAAACCGACCAATCAATAAATGAAAATGCTAATTTAGAAATGGATGTTGTACTTCAACAAGATAGGATAGCAATGCCAACATTTGCAGAGATATGTAGAGAAGAAAACTCTAATACTTTAGCCTGCAAAGTTGCAACGACTTATACAGAAGATGGCGAAAACGGACTTTACTATCACGATGGAGTTGGAACTTATACCAATGCCGATCAAGAAGCGGGAGATAATTCATATAGATATTCTGGAGCAAATCCAAATAATTATGTATGTTTTGGTTCAGATGAAGAAACGTGCCCAGCAGATAACCTATACCGCATCATAGGAGTATTTGATGATGATAAAGATAGTAATTATCAAATAAAATTAATAAGGGCTGATTATACAACAAGTGCAATGTTAGGAACTGATGGAAGAGATTATTATGGTGCTTATTCAAGCAGTACATCAAATTATAAAGGAAGTATGGATACAAGTACAATAGCAGGATATAGATGGAATTATGATACAAGTGTAAGTACGTATGGATCAAATAATTGGACAACAAGTGAATTTAATACAATAAATCTAAATACAAATTATTGGAATTATTTAGGTACAACATGGCAAAACTTAATAGCAGAAACCACTTGGCATCTCGGAGGAATGACATCAAGTAGTAATACAGCCAAAGCATTTTATGATGGCGAAAGAAATAATGCGGGATATGGCAGTAACCCAACAACCTATACTGATGAAATAGGATTAATGTATGCAAGTGATTATGGATATGCTGCAAGTCCCGATGCATGGGCAACAAATTTAAGTTCATATAGCAGTTCAACAATAACATCAAACAATTGGCTGTATATGGGAGCGGTAGAATGGACGATTAATCCATATTCGTCGAGCAGTAACTTCGTGTTTCGTGTGCACCTCAGTGGCTCCTTGAGCGGCCACAACGCTTTCTACGGGTATGCCGCTAGACCGGTCTTTTATCTAGAATCTAATGTAGAACTTAACGGAGGAACAGGAACTTCAAGTGATCCATATCGCCTTGCAGTGTGATGACCTTTAAGCCTCCGCCGGCGGCTCTTAATCCGCCCGGAGGCCGCGAGTTATCAACAAAAAACAAAGTTAACTAAATGTAAATAAGAAAGAGAGATAAAATATGGAAAAAGTAAACAGAATATTATGGGGGTTAGTTTTTATAGTATTAGGGATTATTGTAGCCCTTAATGCATTAGATATTATTGATTTTAATATCTTCTTTAATGGATGGTGGACATTACTTATAATAATTCCATGTTTCATTGGTTTATTTGATACAACCAATGAAAGTAGGATTGGTAATATTATTGGTCTTATTATTGGTATAGTATTGCTATTATTATGTAATGGATGGATAAGATTTGATTTAATATTCAAATTATTCGTTCCAGCAATATTAGTATTTATTGGAATCTATTTAATATTTGGTAATATGTTTAGAAGTAAAATTACTGAAAAGATCCACGAAACTAAGAGTAAAAGTGATAGTGAATCTATTTGTGCAACATTTTCTGAACAATTTGTTGTTAAAAATGATGAAGAATTTAAAAATGCTAACTTAGATGCTATATTTGGCAGTGTGGTACTTGATTTAACTAACGCCAAAATCAAAAATGAGGCTGTGATTACTGCTAGTGCTATATTTGGTGGTATTGATATAATTGTTCCTAAAGATGTGGAAGTAAAAGTTAAATCCACTCCAATATTTGGTGGCGTAAGTAATAAGAGTAAAACTAAGGATGCTAAAAAAGTGATTTATGTTGATGCTCTTGCCTTATTTGGGAGTGTAGATATCAAATGAGTGGGGTTCAAAAAGGAATAAAAATTGCTGCTATTGTTCTTGCAATTTTTATTATATGTTTAATAATTAATGCCATTCTTGCTTTAGTTGGTTCATTTGCTTATGCTGAAGGTGATATTGACTTTTCTGAAAGCTATACAGAAGTTTCCAATATTGAAATAGAATTAAATACAACAAATTTAGAAGTAAAAGTCGGTGATACGTTTAAAGTAGAAGCGAGTAATGTAACTGATAAATTTAAAGTAAAAAAGAGAAATAATACTTTATATATAGAAGAAGATAGCTTTTGGCTATTTGGAAATAATAATGCTGGAAAAGTAATTGTATATGTTCCAGAATATTTAGAAGAATTAAATATTGATACCGGAGCAGGTACGACAACGATAAAAAATATCAGTGCTAGAAAGATGAATCTTGATCATGGTGCTGGGATAATTGAAATTAATGCATCAACTTTTGATAATTCGGAGATTGATGGTGGAACTGGAGAAATTAACATAAGTAGTTCAATATTTACTAATTTAGAATTAGATACCGGAGTAGGTGAAGTAAATTTTAATGGTCAAATACTCGGTAAAAGCAATATTAGTGCAGGTATTGGTGAAATTAATTTAACTTTAACAGGTGGAGAAGAACTATATGAACTTCGTATTGATAAAGGTATTGGTGATGTTTTCTTAAACGGCGAAGATTATGGTAGATCTAGTTATGGTAATGGGGCTAATTTAATTGACATTGATGGTGGTATTGGTGAAATAAATATTAATTTTAATTAGATTTTAAATTGTTTAATTCTTTTTCTATTTTACTAACAGCATCGAGAAGAAAATTAACTTCATCTCTTTGAGTCTGATTACTTCTTCCTTGCTCATTATCTGTAAACGGCCCTCCGGTGCCGTTTTTATGTTTTTGGGAATTAGTGTTTAAATTGTTATTTTCTAGTCTTGCTTCAATTAATTGTTGTTGAGCAGCATGAGTAAGAATATATTGCCCAACTAAAATTAACCAGTTGCCAATAGAATTCTGTTCGTTGGCATTGTAATCTCCAACACAAGCAAAACCAACGGTTACTGCTAAAACCGCATACAAATGCGGATCAGTATTCGGAGGAAAATTTGAATTATGATAGTTTCTATCCATATTCATCCCCCCTTTAAAATTTTATTAAGGTTGTCCAATTTTCTTTACTAATTTCGGATTTTGTGGTAAAATACAGCCTTGTTTGGGGTGATTTATGTGAATTATGATGAAAAAGTGATTAATTTATTGAAAAAATTAAAAGCAAAGGGATTAAAAAGATCCAGTTGTCTTGCCATAGCGGTAATTATTATGACCAATGGTGGATCAACTACTAATTTAAATTCTAAGAATGTACAAGAACTAAATGAAACAAGTCAATATGAAGTTACAAGCATAGCTAAAACTACAAGTAAAGTTGGAGAAATTGCTGTTGAAATTCCTAAAGAACCAACTAATGAAGAAAAGATTGCTGAAATTTTAGCCAGGGAAAATATAACTAGAGAACAATTTGATGAAATTGTTGCAACTGTTATTGGTGAAGCTGCTCCGGGAAGCTATGAAGATGCTTATGCAGTAATTAATACATTTTATAACAGAAAGATTAGTAAAATTTGGATTAATGAAGTTTTAAAAGTAACTGACATTGATAATGGAGATAACCTATATGCTCAAATAACTCTGATAAATCAATCTGAGGTATATACTAGTGGTAGATATAAAGAATTTTTAGGAGTTACTGATGTTCCAGCTTATCAAGCAACAATTGACTTCTTATATACATTAGAACCAATGCACAATTATTTGTGCTTCTTTGCGAGTTATGGTGATAAGGAAGGTCGTGAACAATTCGTCGATGGTGGAAATCTATATTATAGTGTCTTATTAGATGAAGATCGAGTTGCACCACCAACCACTTTAACTAGAAAACCATAATTTCTTTAATTATGTGAAGATTGCATTTTTTCTTTATATACTATATAATTGAATTGGTGATTATTATGCAAATTGAGAAGGTAGAGGAACCGATTATCGCCGTAAGGCGTAGTCAATATCCCGAAGATAACAAATCAGAATTTTTATTAGTAGGGAGAAGTAACGTTGGTAAAAGTAGTTTTATTAATACACTCATTGAAAGAAAAAATTTTGCCAGAACTTCTTCTAAACCAGGGAAAACTCAAACATTAAACTTTTATCTAGTTAATGATAGATTTTATTTAGTGGACGTTCCTGGTTATGGTTATGCTAGCGTCAGTAAAGATAAACAAAAGAAATTTGGCCTTATGATTGAAGAATACTTAAAAAATAGACCAAATCTTAAACATGTCTTTTTACTTATCGACTATCGTCATAAACCAACTGAAGATGATACTTTGATGTATGAATTTTTAAAATACTATAATTTAGATATAACTATCGTAGCTACAAAATATGATAAAATTAGTAAGAACAATCGACTTAAACAAGATAAATTAATTAAAGATACACTAAAATATAGTGAAGATGATGAATTCGTTACATTTTCAACAATTACAAAGAAAGGCCGCGCCGAAATATTAGATATTTTAGAACGCAAGTTATAGGTGATGCTATGGGAAAAAAGGGATTTACTTTAGTTGAATTGCTAGCAGTTATAGTTGTTTTGTCACTAGTTATGGCTATGGCTTTTGTTAGTATTAATGCTGTTCGTCAAAGTTCATTAGAACGAATAGTTGAAACTAAGATTGGCCAAATAGAACAAGCAGCAGTTCTATACGCCCAAGACAATCCAGAAATCCTTACTGAACCTTGCGATGTAGATGGTGTTCATTATGATTATTATTGTAAAGTTCTAACTGTAAGAGATATCATTGAGGCTGGAAGTTATTTTGAAAGTGGCGATTTAGTAACTGATGAAAGTGGTACTTATGTTGATTTAATAAATGATGTAACTGGTAAAAGTATGCTTGATGATACTGTTCAGGTATATCGTAAAAATAATCGTATATATTCTGTCATGTTAGAAGTTAAAAGTAATGAAACAAGTTAAGGGGGGATATTATGCAAACAGTATGTTTAATAGGAAAACCAAATGTCGGTAAAAGTAGCATTTTTAATCGACTAATTAAAGAAAAGAAAGCCATAATTATGGATACTCCCGGTATCACTAGAGATCGTATTTATGGTATTGTAAATTATAATAAAAAACGTTTTTCATTAATTGATACCGGTGGAATTAGTTTAGGAAATGATAATTTTGATAAAGATATTATAGCTCAAGCTGAACTTGCTATTGATGAAGCTGATATAGTTTTATTTGTAGTTGATGGTCTTCTAGATATTGATGCTACAGATATTTATATTAAAGACATGTTACATAAAGCCAATAAAAAGGTAATTGTTGTTGTAAATAAATTAGATAATAATAAAAGACTAGATAATTTATATAACTTTTATGAATTAGGTTTTAGCGAAGTCATCGGAGTTAGCGCTGAACATAATATTGGCTTTGATAAATTATTAGAAATGATTTGCAACGATATTCCAGAAGAAGAGACTATCGAAGATAATACTTTAAAATTTTGTATTATAGGACGTCCTAATGTCGGTAAGAGTAGTTTAATTAATGCCTTGCTTAATACTGATAGAGCCATAGTTAGTGATGTTGCGGGAACAACTAGAGATGCCATAGATACTAAATTTAAATATAATCATGAAGAATTTACAGTAATAGATACTGCTGGAATGCGTAAAAAAGGTCGGATTTATGAATCTGTTGAAAAGTATAGTTTGATTAGAAGTTTAAAAGCAATAGAACGAAGTGATGTTTGTGTTGTAGTAATTGATGCCTCAACTGGTATCATAGAACACGATAAACACATAATGTCTTATGCCATTGAAGCCGGTAAGGGAATTGTTATTGTAGTTAATAAATGGGATACAGTGAAAAATCCTGATGGAGCAATTAAAGAATGGAAAGAATTGATAAAATATGAATTCCAATTTGTACCATTTGCTAATGTAGTGTTCTTAAGTGCTTTAAATAAAAAAAGAATTAATACTTTGATGCCAGAAGTAATTAAAGCATATGAAAATAATAAAAAAGAAGTTAAAACTTCAATTTTAAATAATATTATTATGGAAGCCGTTAGTATTCATATACCGCCATCATATAAGGGAAAACGTTTAAAAATATATTTTGTTAGTCAAACCGACAGTAAACCACCAAAGTTTACTTTCCAAGTTAATGATAAAAAATTAGTCCATTTTAGTTATGAAAGATATCTTGAAAATCAAATAAGAGAAAATATTGATTTAACGGGTACACCAATAGTGTTGCAATTTAAAAATAAGGGTGACGAATAATTCACTTTTATTTTTTTGTTCTTCTTCTAACTTCTTCTAAAGTAGACATATTTAATGATATATTGTATTTATCTTGCGCTTGTAAATATAATTGTCTTAAATCATGTCCTGAAATAATAAAAGCTCGAGGATATAACTTTTTCCATATTCCTAAATCCATAGTAGCATTATTAGTTAAATCAAACACAATATTTTTGCTTGGATCAATTACAACAGAATGCTCAAGAAATCCTTCGAAAGTTAAAGGAATATAATAATATGCTCCATAAAAATCAGGATTTTCTAATAAAAAACTTGTAGTTACATTGTGACAATAACCGCATCGTTTTTCTTGAGGAATCGGTGTGGTTCCTAATGTATCAAAAGCATTAGTAATATAAATGTCTCCATAAATAGTATCTAGTTGAAATTGCGTACTAGATAACTCTTTAATTGAATTTATAGAAACAAGACCATTAGTTATAAAAGAAAATAACTGAGAATCAATTGCCTTGCAACATATATTATCGATATATTGAGAAGCTATAACCAGTTCAGCTTGCGAGCGATATCCATAAGTATCAATAATATGTTTGACTATTTCTAAATTCTTTGGTTTGTCACTAGCTATTAAAAAAGAAAATATAATTTGTAATTTTGCAGAATAATCCTCCAATGGTATACATTCTGGATCAAAAACTAATTCATTAATAGCTTGTCTAACTACGTCATTATTTTTTCTTTTATTTCTTTTTTGCCGAAGCGTATAATCAATAACTAATTCTTTAAAAGTATTTTTATCCAAAACTTTTTTTACATCATCAAAAGTTATCATAAGAATATCCCCCTTTTTGGTTTCCTATTATATATTTAATAAAGGCACTTGTCAAATAATTGCATATAATATTCTAGAGGTGGATTATGAGATTTGGTGATGATTTTTTTAAAAAGGTTGAAAAAAAGACCAATGTCGATAAAAATACAATTCTTTCTTTAGCGGAAAAATTACAAAATGGCAATATGAAAGATGAAGGAACTTTAAGAGAAGTGATTGACACTTTAAGCAAAATGACAGGAAAAAAGGTAACAAAAGAACAAAGTGATAAAATAATCAGCAAAATAATTGATGATAAAGTTCCTAAAGATGTTGATAAAATGTTTTAAGTATGTTAAGACTAATAGACTAATAGACTAATAAACCCTAATTTGACAAGAAAAAGCATCCATGGTATAATACTCTCTTCATTAAAAAGGGAGTGATAAGATGAAGAAACCAGAAGTACAAAAACATTTTTTAGCTTTAATGGATCGCCCTGGGGATTGTGTTTTGATAGATGTATCTAAGTTAGATATTGCTAATGGTTATAATCCAAACACTTTAGCAGAATTAGATGCCTTTACAATGTATTTTTCTAAGCCTGAATTACTAGATGCTATCAAAAGAGCCAATATGGCTAATCAAAGATATTTAAATGGTACAATGGTTATTCAAGATAATCAAAAACATAACCCAATTGAAGTTATTGATCGTGATTTTTATGATAATTTTCGCATAGATTTATTTTTAAAAGATAAAATGTTTGATAAAAATGCTAGTAATATGATAATTAATAAGTTTTCTGCCATAGTTAAAGATGCTACTTTAACAGAAAATTTTAAAAAAGCAATGCGCATGAATGATTTGGATGAAGCATGCAATATATTATTTGAATTACCTTATTTAACTCAAAGAAGAGTAATTGTTTATTTAATTTCATGGCATAATAAAGAAAAAGAAATAGAGAAAAATCAAGAACTAATTCGTGATAAAGCAGCCTAAAAAGGCTGTTTTTTGTCAAATTATGCCAAATTTTGACTAAAACACCATATTTTACTAATTTTTGTACTATAATATTATTTAAGGAGTATTTATTATGTTTAGAAAAAAGAATAAGATTGATACAGATGGCTTAAATGAAATTATCTATTTAAGTAAAAATATTTTAAAATTATTATTTATAGTTCTAATAATAAGTATAATTTTAGTAGCAATAATGTTATTTCGTGAAATTGGAGTATTTCGCTTTATTGGAAATGTTTTAAATGTTCTTTCTCCGTTATTTATTGGTTTTATTGTTGCTTGGTTATTTGCACCACTAGTTGATAAAATGACTAAAAAAGGCATGTCACGAATATTAGCATCGATTATAATTTATGTAGTTTTTATTTTGTTTTTAGTTGTATTCTTCCGAATATTTATTCCAATAATTTACAATGAATTAAATGAACTCATATCGACACTTCCAGGTATCATGACAGATATTACAGATTTTATCAATAATATATTTGCTAAGATTGATGTTGAGGGAGTCGATATCGAAGGAATAAAGGATAGCATATTGAATGGAATAACTGCCTATGGCAATAGTATATCTAGTAGTATTCCAACAACTATTGTAAGTATTATGTCTAGTTTATTTAGTGGCTTAGGTAGCATATTCTTTGGCCTTATCATCGGTTTATACATGTTATTTGATTTTGATAATGTCACTAATTTACTTCTTAAACTTATCCCTAAAAGACATCAAATGGAAATTGCTAATTTACTAGAAGATATTGGTAGAGAAGTAAGAAAGAGTGTTAATGGTACCTTATTAGTGGCTTGCATGGTATTTGTTTGTGATACGATTGGTTTTTCAATCATTGGTCTAAAATCTGCCTTGCTTTTTGGCCTTTTCTGTGGAATAACTGATTTAATTCCATATATTGGTCCATACATAGGTACAGCAGTTGCTGCAGTTGTAGCATTTACCCAAAGTACATTGGTAGGAATTGGTGTATTAATAATTGCTATCATTGTTCAACTTGTCGAAAGTTATATTTTACAACCGGTAGTTATGAGTAGAGCAACTAAACTTCATCCCGTAACTATTATTTGTGGTTTATTAATATTTGGTCATTTCTTTGGTATTATAGGTATGATTCTCGCTGTACCAATTATGTCAATATTTAAAGTAATATGGAAATTCATAGTTAAAAAGTTTGAGTTATTTCAAGAAAAAAGACCAGAAGTAGTTGAAGAATAGAATTTTGTGTGATATATTTATTAAGTAATCGCTTGAGGAAAGATTTCAAGTAAATCATTTTTTCTAGAGAATTAGTGGTTGGTGCAAACTAATAAAAATATTACTTGATGCTGCTTTCTTAGATTAAACGTTAATCGCGTTAAGATAATTAAGTAAATTAAAGGATGGTACCGTGCTAATGCACTCCTTGGGTATTATCCTTTTTATTTTTAAGGAGGATGAAATGAAAATATTTATCGTTGGGGGTAAGAGCGGTAGTGGTAAAGGCGAAGTAGCCAAATTTATAAATGAATTTTATATTTATAAATTAAAGAAATGTGTTATTACAGAATATAGTAAATATTTAAAGGAATTTGCTAAAGAACTAACTGACTGGGATGGAATAAGTGCTAATAAGCCTCGAGATTTTTTACAAGAGTTCGGTTCTAAGATTAGAGCATATGACAAATATTTCTTTACCAAAAGAATGATTGAAGACATCAATATTTATGAATTAGCAGGTATCGATGTTGTAATTATTGCAGATGCCCGTATGCCAGAAGAATTTGAAGAAATGAAAGAAAATTATGATGCCGTTTATAGTCTTTTAGTAGTTAATCAATTTGCTCAAAGTAAATTAACGATTGCTCAACAATCTCATATTACCGAAACTGCTTTGGAAAACTATGATGAGTTTGATTATACATTTGCTAATGATGATTTAAATGTCTTAAAAGATAAAGTATTTAAATATTTGGAGGGAATAGAAAATGAAACAACTAACTAGCAAAGAGTTAAGAGATTTTTATTTAAAATTTTTTGAAAGTCACAACCATGCGATAATTCCGTCATCTTCGATTGTGCCTGAAAATGATCCAACAGTTCTATTTACAACTGCTGGAATGCATCCACTAGTTCCATATTTACTAGGTGAAAGTCATCCGGCGGGTAATAGACTTTGTGATGTTCAAAAGTGTATTAGAACTAGTGATATCGATGAAGTAGGAGATAACTCACATTTGACATTTTTTGAAATGCTTGGCAATTGGTCTTTAGGAGACTACTTTAAAAAAGAAGCCATAAGCATGAGTTATGAATTTTTAACTAGTCCCGATTATTTAAATATTCCTGCAGATAAATTGTATTTTACTTGTTTTGCTGGAGATGAAACTGCTCCAAAAGATGAAGAAAGTTATAATATATGGCGAAGCCTTGGAGTGCCTGAAGATCATCTATTTTACTTACCTAAAGAAAATAACTTCTGGATTTTAGGTAGTGGCATAGGTCCTTGTGGGCCTGATACGGAAATGTTTTATGATACTGGCAAGCCCGCTTGTGGAGCTGATTGTTCTCCTGCCTGTGATTGTGGCAAATACTTAGAAATTTGGAACGATGTTTTCATGGAATATTATCGCGCTGAAGATGGAACATTAACTAAATTAAAACAACAAAATGTAGATACTGGTATGGGTCTTGAAAGAACTATCACCGTATTAAATAGTTATGAATCAGTTTATGATTCTGATGTCTTCCAAAATTTGAAAGAAAAGATAGAAGAATTGTCAGGTAAAAATTATGAAGAAAATAAAGAAAGTTTCAGAATAATTATGGATCATGTAAGAACGTCTACTTTCATTTTAGGTGATGACCATGGCATAACTCCTTCAAATATCGGAGCAGGTTATGTTTTGCGAAGATTAATACGTCGAGCAATTAGACATTTAAGAAAATTAGGTCTTATGGAAGATGCATTAGTAAAATTATCACAAGTGGTAATTGATGATTACCAAAGTGTTTATCATGAACTATCTAAAAATAAAGAATTTATCTTTGCTGAACTAGAAAAAGAAGGCATTAAATTTGGCAAAACTATTAAAGATGGCGAAAAATTATTTTATAAAGTAATTAAACATTTAGATGGTGATACTATAAGTGGCGAAGATGCGTTTAAATTATTTGATACCTTTGGATTCCCTTTAGAAATGACTGAAGAACTTGCCAAAGAAAATGGCTTAAAAGTTGATACCTTAGGCTTTGAAGAAAAATTTAAAGAACACCAAGAAAAATCTCGAACTATCGATGCTGGTTCATTTAAAGGTGGCCTTGCTGATAGTTCTTACGAATCAACTAAATATCACACTTTAGCTCATCTTATGCTTGCTGCATTGCAACATATGTATGGACCAGATATTATTCAAAAAGGATGTAATATTACTAGCGAAAGAATCCGTTTTGATTTCAATTTGAATCATAAAATGAGTGATGAAGAAAAGGCTGAACTTACTAAAATAGTTAATGAAAAAATTAAAGAAGGTATTCCAGTTACTATGGAAGAAATGCCTTATGAAGAAGCCAAAAAACAAGGTGCTCACGGAACTTTTGAAGACCGTTATGGTAGTATTGTTAAAGTATATTCTATCGGTGACTTTTCCAAAGAAATCTGTGGAGGACCACATGTAAGTAATACGAGCGAACTTGGCACATTTAAAATAACAAAAGAAGAATCTTCTTCCGCTGGAGTAAGAAGAATTAAAGGAGTTTTGGAAAATATCCAAAATGATTAAAAATAAAGATGTTATCCATTATTGGGTAGCATTTTTTTGTCTTAAAGGGATGCGAAGAGAATATAGTTGAAATTCTTAATATTTTAATGTTTGCTTGTATAAAAAGCAGTAGGCTGACGCTCATCCGAAATTGGTCTACGGCGAGTCTGAAGGACTCGGTGAAGTAGAAACATCCTTAGGTAACTAAGATCATTAAACTTGTTTGACTTTTGTTCCTTGACATTATAAAAAAGGCTTTATATAATTAAAATGTAGACAATTTGTCTAATAAAATAGGGAGGGTCAAATGACAAAAGTTTCACAAATTTACGATGAAGTCGTGAAGAAAACAAACAATGGAACCGAAGTTCCGATTGTGGATAAAAATGGGGTTGCTGTTCACAGGCTTACAATCTTTGAAGATATTGTCCTAAGAAATTTGGATAATTTGGATGCTCCAGCCTTAGAAATTGTAGGTAGTGATTCAAAAATGACTTATTTAGAATTTTTTAAAGAAGTCGAAAAGTACATGAGTGCATTTAGAAATATGGGCTTAAAAGAACACGATGTTGTGAGTCTATGCTTGCCAGTAGGCATCGAATTTATCTGTGCTTATTACGCACTTACAACATTAGGTGTTACGGTTAATGCACTAAACATTATGTTTTTATTTCAAGAAGGTATTGAACCATACTTGTCAAAAAGATGTTCTGATACTTTGATTGTCGATGAAAATTATTTAAAAATGTTACAAGCAAAAGGAGCATTTAACGACGCTAATTTGAAAAACTTAATTGTTACAGGAGATGCAACATATACGCATCATTTAAACAGTGATAAATATGCTTTGCCAGCTGGATTAAAAGGGGTAAACGTTTTATCATTCGCTGATTTTTTGAAGACTGCTAATATGAACGATGAATTACATGCAGCAGAGTATAATGAAGATAGAATTTCAACGCTTAATTATACTAGTGGAACAACAGGTAGACCAAAATGCATGGGTCATTCAGATTTAGCACCACTTTTTTTAGTTTCTGCACATGATACTATAAAAAGAGATGAATATCGCGGAGATAGAACTTTAGTTACAATTCCTCTTCAACATCCAACTGGCTTATTTTATTCTATGGTATTCCAAATGGCTCAAGGTAAGACTTTAGTTTTGGAACCAAGATATGATAAGAGTTTATTTGCTAAAGATATTAAAGAAAATGCAATCAATCATGCAGTTCAAGCGAAACCGTTTTATGCGCAATTAATTCAAGATAGAGCAGATGGAACATTAAAACCAGGTGATTTTGAATTATTCCGTAATGCTTATAGCGGTGGTGAAGGTATTCCTAAATCAGTATGTGATGAAATTAATGCAACATTAGCTTATGCTGGAAGTCCAAATCCTTATATCTATCTAGGTTATGGACGAAGCGAAGAAGGTTCATTAACTGTTACACCTTATAATTTAGAGGGAAGAGCAAATACTGTTGGAGTGCCACTTCCGGGGAATAAGGCTAAACTTGTCGAAGCCGGTACATTAAAAGATATTCCAAATGTTCCAGGGGCTCAAGGAGAAATCTTAGTAAGTACACCAGTTCATCCAATTCATCATTGTTATTTAGATGATTATAATAAAGAAGGAAAAAGTGATGGCTCAATCATCGATAAAGATGGAGTAAGATGGGCAAGAGCAGAAGATATCGCTTCGTTAGTAGAATTACCTGATGGGACACTTTCCTTTATTGCTTTAGGAAGAGCTAAAGATTCAGCCAAGAAAAATGGCGAAACATACTACTTATTTAATTTAAAAGAACAAATTAATGCTATACCAGAAGTTCAAGAGTGCGAAGTATTGTCTATACCAAATAATGGTAATGATTATATAACGGTTCATATAGTATTGAAAGAAGAAGCCAAAAATAGAAAAGAAGATGTGATTAGAAAAATATACGCTGTTGCTTCAATGATTGATGGTGTTAAATATTATGATGTTTTTGGTATCAATGCCACTAGTGGTAAATGCGATAGAGAAGCAATGAGTGAAGATTTAAATAATTATTATTCTTTGACAAATGGTCAAATAATAGAAACTGATTTTGTTAAAACAGAAGGACAAGTATTAAAAAGATTTAAAAAATAGCATTTTTAAAATCATAGGTGTGAAAATCTATGATTTTTTCTGTAGGTTTGTCAAACATAAGTGACAGAGTCACGACAAACCAACTATAGATTATTTTGACTTGTCAAAATAATCACG
>CALVIU010000012.1 GCA_944331835.1 uncultured Bacilli bacterium
ATAATAAAAAGAAGTGTAATTTTCAATCTAACTATTAGATCTACTTATTACACTTTTATAGTACCAAATTACTATTTTTGATATTTTTGTGATAAATATAAAAATGCCTGAGGGGCAGCGTACTTAACATACGCTTAGCTTTTAGCTACCTACCTCAGGTCTTGTATGAACATTCTAACATAAATCACGGTTAATGTCAAATGTTCTCATTATTATTATATTCAATTTTTGCAATTCTACCCTTAATTTTTCTTCCAGGAAATAAGCTAACTCTAAAATTTTTTCCTTTTAAGTAAGGTAATACTTTTTCGACAATTTTTCTATCTTTATATGAATTATAAAATGTATTAACAATTAAATCAGCTAATTGTATACCATAATTATATACTGAGTCATAGTAAGTTACTTTAAAATCGAAATTACTTAAACAAAATTCAGTTTTTAAATATGTTTCTAAATTATTTAAATCACCAACTCTAATATTTCTATTATCAATGCTTATTACAAACTCTATACTTTCGTTTATTTGACTCAAATTTAATAAAGGAATAATACAGTCTTTAAGCACTAATTTAACCGCATAATTAAAAAATATATTTGATTCAACTACTTCTTTTCTCATTTGATTTTTATCAAATACTTTTACTGTTCCATAAAAAGTATCTATATCCTGAATTTGATTAAAAATATTTATTTTATCATTGTCACTCATATTATAAGACTTTATTTCTTTATCTAAAGGTATATTTTTTTCATCTTTCATTTTTTTGTTAATCTTTTTATATTTTGAAGTAATTTTATTTTTATCTTCTGCAAAAGTAAAATACCCACCTACTGCAAAATACTTCGTAGGACTATTCGTATGTATTGAGCCACTTTCATCTAAATAAACGAATATCTTCATGTTTTCACATCCTTGCATTTTGTAAATTGACTATATTATACCATGATTATTAATCAAAACAATTTATTTTTTACCTTTTGATATATAAGTAAATTAAGATGTTTTTTCTAACTTATGGTAATTTTTATATCCTTTTTACTAATACTTTTCTCGTTAAAATACTCCTTACTATTTTTTAGCAAACGAAGTAATAAAAAAGTGTCCACATTAGAATGTGGCTCTTTTTACAATTTGTCCATGTCGTTTTTCCCTTATTTTATATATAAATAAATGGCTTTTGGCTATGTTCTCAATTTACGTGGACAAAATGTGGACAAATTCAATTATCTAGCATTTTTTTGCCTTTTTAAACTTGTCTTATTTTTGTAAACCCCTTATTTTATAAGGGCTCTACGCATTTTTACCACAACACTGTTTATACTTCTTTCCCGAACCACATGGACATGGATCATTACGGCCAATTTTTACGCTTACTCTTTTTGGTTGAGCTTTTAATTTTTCTTTGCCATCATTTGCATGACCTTGAAGTGTTTGTTTTCTTTCAACATTTTGTTTTACTTCAGCTTTTAACAAGAATAAAGCAATATCGTTATCTATTTTATTTAATAGATTATCAAACATTTCATAACCTTCCATAGTATAAACTTGAACAGGGTTATTTTGAGCATAGCCACGAAGACCAACACCTTCTTTTAGATGTTCCATTGCACTCATGTGTTCTACCCAATTTGAGTCGATAACACGTAAAGAAATAGCTTTTTCGAATTCATTCATAAGTGGAGATGATATCATCTTCTTTTCATAATCTTTGATTACTAAATCGAAGATATAATCTACAACTTCTTGGTCTTTTAATGATTCAATATCTTTGACATCAAGATTTTGATTTTTTAAGAAGTTAGTATTGACATATTCAACGATTTCTGACTTATCATTTTCCGTTAGATAATTTTCTGGTGGAATATGACTTTCTACTAAGTTTCTTATAGTATTTCTAAATGTTTCAATAATTTTATCATGAATAGAATCTTCATCTAGTATTTCATTACGACGAGCATAAATTATTTCTCTTTGTTCATTTAAAACATTATCAAAGTCAAGTAAACTCTTACGATGGTCATAGTTATTTCCTTCGACTTTCTTTTGAGCAGACTCTATTGATTTGGTTAGTGACTTAGAACGAATTGCTTGATCATCATCTAATCCTAGGCTCATTAGCATATTTTTGATTCTTTCTGTACCAAAACGACGCATTAAATCATCATCAAATGATACAAAGAATTGAGAAGTACCAGGATCTCCTTGACGACCAGCACGACCACGTAATTGGTTATCGATACGACGTGATTCATGTCTTTCAGTACCTATTACATATAATCCACCAAGTTCACGAACACCAGCGCCCAGTTTAATATCGGTTCCACGACCAGCCATGTTAGTTGCAAGAGTTATAGCACCTTTTTCACCTGCATGAGCAATAATTTCGGCTTCGCGTTCATGATTTTTAGCATTTAGTACTTCATGCGGCAAATTATTTTTCTTTAGTAACTTACTTAATTCTTCATTGGCTTCAACAGAAATTGTACCGATTAGAATTGGTTGGCCCTTTTCATGAATTTCTTTTATACAGTTAATAATTGCTTTATATTTACCTGGTTTATTAGAATAAACTAAGTCTGGCAAATCTTCTCTTATTACAGGTTTATTAGTAGGTATTCTAATAACATACATATTATAAATATTTCTAAATTCTTCTTCTTCGGTTTTAGCAGTACCTGTCATACCAGCAAGTTTATTATACATTCTAAATAGATTTTGGAATGTAATTGTTGCCATTGTTTTAGTTTCTGTATTGATTTTTACGCCTTCTTTGGCTTCAATTGCTTGATGTAGACCTTCAGAATATTGTCTTCCATGCATAAGACGTCCTGTAAATTGATCGACGATTACTACAGCATCATTTTCTACAACATAATCAATATCTTTTTTAAATCCATAGTTGGCTTTTAAGGCTTGATTTATATGATGAACCAATGCTGTGTTATCAAGATCATATAGATTCTTGATATTTAGGATTTTTTCAACTTTTTTACTACCTTCAGCAGTCAAAGATACATTTTTAGTTTTTAAATCGATGGTATAATCTTCATCTTCTTTCAATCTTTTTGCAACTCTATCGGCATCGATGTACATATTATTAGAATTAAATCTACCACCACTAATAATTAATGGAGTTCTAGCCTCATCAATTAAAATAGAGTCAACTTCGTCGATGATACAGAAGTTTAAACCACGTTGAACACGATTTTCTTTACGAACAGCCATGTTATCACGCAAGTAATCAAAACCAATTTCATTATTTGTTGAATAAGTTATATCAGCATTGTAAGCCTCTTGTTTTTCCTTAGGGCTTAGTTCTCGTAAGTTTATGCCAACAGTTACTCCCAATAAATCATAAATTGGTCTCATCCATTCAGCATTACGACTAGAAAGATATTCATTAGTAGTTACAACATGGACACCTTTACCAGATAAAGCATTTAAGTAGGCTGGAAGGATTGTGGTTAATGTTTTACCTTCACCTGTTTTCATTTCCGCAATATTACCAAAGTGAATTGCTAACCCACCAAGGATTTGAACATGGAATGGTTTTTCTCCGATTGCTCTATATGCGGCTTCCCTAGCAACAGCAAAAGCAGGTACAATGATATCATCTAAACTCTTACCAGTTTCTAATTCCGCTTTAAATTCTATCGTTTTTTCTTTTAATTCTTCATCAGTTAATTTTTGAATTTCTGGTTCCATCGCTTCTATTTCTTTAGCAATAGCTTCAAAACGACATAATTCTTTATATTCGCTATCTAATAATTTCTTTAAAAATTTCATTTTCCACCTCATTATTTATTATAACATGTTAATACTAAAAGAAAAAGCAGTTTGGGATGCTTTTTTGTGCGATTTTATCGTATATAATTACATTATAAAACCAGAAAATTCTATTTTTCTGGTTTTAATACATAATTTTAATATTTATTTTACGTTAATTATTCCGTAACTTCCATCTTTTCTTTTATACAAAACTGAAACACAATCTTCATCAATATTTTTGAAAACAAAGAAATCATGATTTAACAATTCAATTTGAATTATTGCTTCTTCTTCATCCATTGGTTTCATATCAATGTCTTTTCTCTTAACAATTTTAGAATCTGATAATTCTTCTTCTAATGTTTCAAAATCAAAACTCATTTCAAATTTTGGTAATCCCCGATATTTTTTATCTAGGCGATCCTTATTTTTTCTTATTTGACCTTCAAGTTTATCGATAACTAAATCAGTTGCCGCATAAAGGTCTTGATGTCTTTCTTCCGCTCTTAAAGTAAATCTAGAAGTTGGGACCGTTACTTCAATACTTTGTTCTTGATTTTTTACCTTAATTAGAACCTTACATTCGATTCCCTTTGGATTTTCGAAATACTTATCAAGTCGGCTTAATTTTTCGCTTATGTAATCTTTAATAGATTTAGTGACTGTTACTTTATCACCGCGAATATTTACTTTCATCATAATCACCTCTATTAATAATATACCATAAAAACAAGAAAAAAACTACATAATCGTAGTCATTTCTTCTTCAATAACATCAACCGCTTGTAAGCCCTTAGCTGTTTCAATAAGTTTGAAGTTTACTAAAGATCCTTCGCTTAATGTTTTGTAGCCATCTTTTTTGATGGCTGAGTAATGGACGAAAATATCAGATAGTTGGTCGTATTCGATGAATCCATATCCTTTTTCATTGTTAAACCATTTAACTCTGCCTTGCATCATAACACACTCACTCCTTCCTTCTTCACTTTAACTTTAACATACAAACTACTTATAAGCAAACATTTTAGTACGACAAAGTTCGACACTATTTTTTTCCTTGCTTATATCAATGGTAACAGATATTTAAAAAACATATTTTTTATTTGTTTAAAACAGACATTTTTATGTCTTAAAAGTTAAGATATTTCAATATCATCACGATATTTTTTTGATAATAATTTAATTTTCTTCCCAGTATCTAAAACAAAATAGTTATTGGCCCAGTTATATTCTTGGACACGACAAATATTTAAAAGACATGCTCGATGTGCTTGTTTAAATCTACCATCCAAATGATCTTTAACCTCATTTAAGGACATACAAAGATTATATTTGTTATTATCAGTTACTATAACAACTTTTCTTTCCGATGTATCACGATATATAAATAAAATGTTATCATAATAAATATTTAAACTAAATTTACGATTTTTATATTGAAACATATTGCCAATATAAAAGTTATCTAATATTTGTTTTAAATCTAATAATATCTTTTTTGGATATTCATAAATATTGGGAAGAAAATCAAATATATTATTAATCCATTTTTTATAAGTATTTCCTAATAATATTAATTCACTACGATAATCACTAGTTCTTATATGATTGGCTAAATTATTTTTATTCAACTCATATTTATTGTTGATGAAATAAATTTTCTTTGTCTCTTGCTCGTTAATCGTATTATCTAACTCTTCGCTATACTTTGTATACCATTTAATAATTAAATTTTTGGAGTACAAAAAGTCTAACTTTACTATAATGTTTTTTAAAGTCAGATAATTCCGCTCATCGTTATCAATCAATATTATTTTTATCATTTAAGTTAAGTATACGCCGTTTTATAGATTCATGCAAATACTTTTTTGTTAGTTTACAATTAATGAACACTATTTAGTAAATAAAATTCATTATCAGTATAGATATAAGTTCTATTTTGATATTTTTCTTCAAATTTTTCTAATATCTCTGATATTTTATCTCCATTGCCAATTAAATATAATTCTTTATTTTCTATTTTACTTTTAATATAGTTTAATAAGTCATCAAAGTTTGGAAAAAAGGATTCAGGTATAAGAAAACATTTTATCTTTTTATATTCATCTATATAACTAAGTAAGGAGTAATTGTTAAAAACATTTAAATAAGCATTGCTATTATTTAATTTATATAATTTTGTTTCTTGTTCAAATACAATCTTGCGATAATTAAATTTTTCTAAAATCGTTTTTAAAAAGAAAATATCTGCTGGTGTATATGTAGAATTAATAATAACTTTAATTGTATCTCCGAATAGATTGTTATTAAGATGGAAATCATTTAATAATTTACTGTATGATTTTAAAAATTTATCAACATGATATACTTTTCCATATTTTATTATTCCCTTAGTTATTTTAAATTTGATAATGTTTTTTTGTTTTTTGTTTTTTAAATATATTGCTTCATCTGTTAGATATATTAGATTATTAAATTTCATTATTTTAACCTCTTTTATATTTTATTTTTGTTGCCTCTCCTCCGCGGATATGTTTTGTTTCATCATGATTTTTAAATATTTTATTAATTTCTTTGGCTAAGTCTTGATCAATTTTTTTTAATCTTTTATTTAAGTCCATATGAACTGTACTTTTACTTATAGAAAAAACTTCAGCAGTTTTCCTAATAGTATTTTTAGTATCTAAAATATAATTTGCTTCTTCTAAAACTCTTTTTTTAATAAATTCATTCATAACCAAACAACCCCTTAATAAATTATATTATTAAGGGGTCAATTTATGTTTTATTGAAGATCATTTATATTCATAGTATAGAATTCTTCAGGATCAATAGTATTGCCATTATAATAAACTTCAAATAGCAAGCAATTTTCTGTTTCATCATCTAAGAGATTGTCACCGCTTTTGCCAATTATTGTACCAGCAGTTAGAGCATCACCTTTTTTAACTGTTATTTCCCCTAGGCTATAGTAAACTGTTTTTAAATTTGTATTGTGAGTAATTTCAACTACATTACCTAAAATTTCATCTTCACTTACATTTGTAACAGTACCATCATACACACTTACTATATCGAAGGCTTCATTAGCAGAATATAAAATTCCACTGTTTTGTAAATAAGTTTGTTCATAATATACTAAAGAATTTTGTTGGGTAGTTTCATCATCATCTTTATTATAGTATGATTTACTTACACTTACAGAGGAAGAAGTAAAAGGTTTTACAATTTGATCGGTTGTTACCTCTTCTTCATTTTTAATTACTGGTGTTACTTCCTCATCTTCTAGAGCACTTACAGATAAATCATCTTCATAATTAATTTGATTTTGTAAGGCCGATCCTAGAAAGGAAATACTAATAAATAAAATACCAATTACTAAAACATAAACTGTTGGCAAGACAAATCCTTTTAATTTTCTTTTCTTCATAATTCACCATCCTAATTAAAGTATGAGAATTATTTGGATATTTTATACATTTATTTCAACGATATCGATATCTTTGTAATAATGATTTAATATTTCTTCATAACTTGCACCATTTTTAGCCATTTCATTAGCCCCATATTGACTCATACCAACACCATGGCCATAGCCTTTGGTAGTAATTTTTATATCATCAGCAATGTCTATCGTAAAATCAGTTGAACGCAATCCTAATAAAGTACGTAAAGTTGTTCCTTTAAACTCTTTATCATTTATTACGATGGTATTTACGCGATTAGTACTGCTGCGATCTATGGCTCCGATGGTTATATTAGAACAATCTATACTAAGTTTGGAACAGAATTCTTCTTTAGTAAAAGTAGTCGTTACCGAAAAGTTTTTGACGGATTCGTCCCAAGAGGAATCGACACTTTTAAGGTAATCGCGTGCCTCGCCGAAGACTAAAGATACATCTTCAGTAGCACCGTTACTCATAGCAAAATAATAAGCACTTATTACATCTCCTTCATATTCCATCACTAAATTTTTAGTGGCTGATACGGCATTTTTGATTTTATCATAATAAAAATCATAATCCTCTCCCCATTTTTCTTGCATATCTTCAGTAGTTATATATACTTGATTGGTAATGTCCGTTACTAAATCATAGCTTTCGGTAGATGTTTCGATTTTTGATAAAGCATAACTTCGGGCAGCAATTGCTTGGGCTTTTAAGGCTTCAATTTCAAAAGATGCAGGCATTTCTCCAGCAACTACTCCAATAACATATTCTTCTAAATCGAGATTTGTTTCTTCATTACTATCTACATCTTTTACTGTCACATTTACTAAGTCATCATTAAAATAAGCAGTCTCTTCTTTATTTGGACTGCTTACTATGGCTATTATACTTAAAACAACTATTATTATAATTAAATATTTATTTTGCATATTTTGGCCTCAATAATTATATGTTTTTTGAAAATAATTTATGATTAATTGACAAATTCTACTACAAAATTAGTTAATAAATATCCCAAAGAAAGGCTTAAAACTATTACCAAAACGCGGGCTTCAATCGTTTTATCTTTCTTAATGATGGTATTAAAATTTACTCCGGACAAGGCAAATGCTGCAACAAAAGTGAAAACTATGTAAAGAATAATTTTATAATCCATTGTAATCTCCGTTTTCAATTTTCATTACTTTTTCAATTCTTCTTAAATGTCTTTCTTCACAAGGACTTTTGGTGGCAATAAAAGTATCAATTATTTTATAAATAGTATCTAAACTTAGATTAGTTCCAAAAGCAATTATATTAGCCCCATTATGATTTTTGGCAGTGAAGGCATCATTTTCATCAAATACTCTAGCACATCTTATACCCTTAACTTTATTAGCAGCGATACTCATGCCAATCCCCGAACCGCAGACTAGGATGCCTAATGAGTTTTTGTTTTGTAAAACCTTTTGGCAAATATCATAAGCAAAATCTGGATAATCATCATAAGGATCATTAGGTAATAATGATGATTCAGCATCTATGCCATTGCTTTTTAAATAATTTAATATGTCATCTTTTAATTTTAATCCTTGATGGTCTACACCTAAATATATTTTTATAATTTATCACTCCCTACAATAATTATACTAAAAGAAATAGAAAAAAACAAAAATATTACTACTTTTGTTCTTTATCTAAACCAAATTTCTTATTAAATTTTTCAATATTTCCAGTTTTTTTAGCCTTTCCTTGTGTTCCTGTATAGAAAGGATGGCATTCACTACAAATTTCAACATCGATTTTGTCTTTAGTTGAACTAGTAGTAAATGTAGCACCACAAGCACAAGTTACTACGGCATCTTTAACTTCTGGATGGATATTTGCTTTCATATTCTCTCCTTCCGCCATGCCAAATTCATGGCATAGTAATCATTTGCTTTTAATATTATACCATACTTTTTAATTATGGCAAGAAAAATGCTCTTCCATTTTTTATTTTATTAATATTATTTAACAATAAATCTGTCAATTGCTCTAGTTTTTATTAATCCTTTTTCAGCTTCTTCTAAAGTAACATAATTAGCTATTGCATTATAAAGCTTATTAAAGATGATATTTCCATATCTATTATCTTTTTTTATCATTTCTAATATCTTTTGTTTTTGAGCTAAAGTTAAATATCCCCATATCATTTCCTCAGCATTTTTAGCAATATATTCCATAGATTCTTCAATTGGTTCGTTACCTAAAATTAAAGCATCGGCTTTTTCATCGACGTTTAACCAAAAAAGATTAATTTCTTTATTGTCTATTTCTTTACTTTGTCGTGCAATTTGGGCATCGTAAAATTCTACTGCTTTATAAATTGCTTGAGCAGAATTTTTACCAATTCCACGAATATTTGTTATAGCATTATTGCCTCTAGAATCTATATGAGAAAGTAGATGTTTGATGGAAGCAATATCCAAACTTTCTAATCTTGTTTCTAGTATATTGCAACTAGGAACTAATGGGTTTGATATTAATAATTGTTCTCCGGTAATTTCTCTATCTGTTTTGCTGGGATATTCATCTTCATAATTTTCAAAATTGAAAATTTGCAAATCATTATTTTTAGAATTTAATTGAGCTAATTTTTTCGTTATTCTAGACAAAGCAGTTGATAAATAATCATTATTTATTCCATGTTCTTCTAAAATTTCCTTTAATTTTCCAAAGTCTTTAACATTATATTTTTTAATTATTTTATATGCTTCAGTTGCTGCGTTGTTTTGATTATGCATTTGCCAAAACAAATCTTTCATTAATTCATTTATTGAAATATGTTCTAATTTGATCATGATTTCCCCCTTAAATTGTCTGATATTATATCATAAACAATTTATTTGTCAAATTTTATTTATGTTAAATTTTAATAAAATATTAATGATTCGTATTGACAATGTTTATCAACTATATTTATTTTTAAATCTCCATGATACTTTTTACCATTTATGTTTGCTGTTATTTTAGCAGTATAACTATCATCTTTTTTAAAAATTCTATCTATAGTATATGTAATATTATTTTTGATAGTATTATTTAATATCGGATAAAGAATTTTATAATTATTATCAATATAATAATCAATTATTTCTAATTCTTCGGCATTATAAGTATTTAATATGTCAACAGTGTATATATCTTTTATAGAAGTTAGTTCAGACAAATTAATAAAATAATTTTTATAAGTATTCCATTCTTCTTCGTTGATTACTTTATAGTTTAATTCATTATTATAAAAAACAAGTGGATAATTTTTTTCGTATAGACAATCCATAATTATTGGGGCATAGAAATCAAAGAAATTGTCATTTGAATTTATGTCATATCCAACATCTGTTCCCAAAGTATTACAAGCCATATTTGTACTTTTTTTGGTGTTATTAATATACGAAAAAATCGTTGTTAGATTTTCTTCGATTACAGCAATATTTTTATCTGGTTCTATTGTAGAGTTATTGGAATGATTATTAGAAGTATCGTTTTTAGTTATTATATAAAATACTATTCCAAAAAGTAATACTATTCCTAAAATTATTAATATTATTTTTATAAAATTACTAAAATTATTTTTCATATTAACCTCAAATTTAAGATAACATAAATGATTTCTATTTGCAAGATAATATAAATTAATTTAACATTGTAAATAAATTTTCAGCAATTAGTTGATGGGCTTTATAATTAAGATAATAACTGGTTTTATCTAAATAATATTCATCATTTAGATAGTAAGCAGTGATGTCTAGAAACTGACAATTATATTTGCCAGCAAGTTTTTTTAAGTTATTATTTATTTCATAGGCATCACTTTGATCAAATTTATAAGCCGGATACAAACCGACGATAATAATTTTTTTGTCATAAAACTCACGGATTGTTTGTAAAAATTTCTCCACTTCGGAAATATAATTTTCCATTTTTTCAGTCGTTAAATTATTTTGTAGGGAAAGGTCGGCGAATTCATCTAAACCAATACTCAAAGTAATAATATCGGCGGAGGCAATAGTTTGTTTAATAGGATTTCTAGTAAACTTTCCTAAAGTATTATCTTCCATATATTCATTTAATTCATGAATAGTTAGATGGGCTTTAGAAAATTCATTGTTGTAACTGTCTAATTTATTTTTGTTTTCTAATTTATCTTTGAGATAATCATTAAAACTTGGACCAGCAACATTATAGGGGGTCATACCTAAACTAAAACCGTCGCCGATACTAACTAAATTAACAAGCGATTTAACAGTTATAAAATTAATCAATATCGTTAAAGCCGCACCTATTACGATTATTAATAAAAGTTTATATCTTCGCTTCATAATTACCCCCAAGAAAAAAGTAGTGATACTCACTACATTATACTTCAACAATTTTAATATTAGCACCAACTGAAGATAATTTGTTGATAATTCGTTCATAACCGCGCAGAATATGTTCAGCATCATTGATTATAGTTGTGCCATCTGCAATTAATCCGGCGGTAACTAAGGCTGCCCCAGCACGAAGATCAGTTGCAGTAATTTCAGCGCCATGAAGAGGTGTTGGGCCAGTAATTTCAGCATGTTGACGTTCTGCTTTAATATTTGCTCCCATTTTATTTAAATATTTGACGTGTCCCATGCGATTTTCCCAAATAGTTTCTTCAAAAAGTGATACGCCATTGGCTTGAGTTAATAACACTGCCATTGGTTGACCTAAATCAGTAGGAAAACCTGGATATACAGCAGTTCTAACGTTAGTTGGCTTTAGATTACTAGATTTATTTAAGATTATTTTATGGTTTTGTAATTTAAAATTAACACCCATTTCTTGCAATTTATTTAAAAGAAGAATGTTGTGTTCAGGAATCATTCCTTCAATAGTTAAATTATCTCCAAGTAATGCACCCATAATTATGTAAGTTCCGGCTTCAATACGATCGGGAATTACTTTAATTTCAGCACTATGAAGTTCTTCAACTCCTTCGATAGTAATTTCTTCAGTTCCAGCACCTGTAACCTTTGCTCCCATATTATTTAATAATTCTGCAATGTTGATAATTTCGGCTTCTCTTGCAGCATTCATTATATGAGTTGTTCCTTTAGCCATAGTTGCTGCAATCATCAAGTTAACTGTTGCTCCAACAGAGGCAAAATCTAACATAATATCTGCACCTTTTAATTCAGTTGCTTCAATTAAATATTTACTATCTTCTTTAGTAATTGTTGCTCCAAGAGATTCAAAACCTTTTAAATGTAAATTAATAGGACGTGATCCAATGTTACAACCACCTGGGAAGTACATTTCAACCTTTTTAAATCTTGCAAGTAATGCACCCATAAAATAATATGACGCCCGAAGTTTGTTACTTAAACTTTCAGGAATTAAAGTGTTTTTAATGTTAGATGCATCAATTTCAATAACACCTGTTCCTTTTTTAACATCAACATTTAATAGTTTTAGAATTTCAATTAAAGCATCTTTATCGGATATATTGGGAACATTGGATATTTTTACTTTACCATTTGCCATAATTGCTGCGGGAATTAAAGCAACTACACTATTTTTGGCTCCTCCAATTTTAATTTTACCACTTAAAGTACGATTTCCTTCAATAATAATTCTTTTCATATTTACCTCCATTATAATTCTATTTTGCAAACATTTTATTTATGGCACTTCCATAAATATATTTGGCAATATTTACACCATTTTCATGAATGTTCATAAAATTATCCATCATTACACCACTATTGGCTTCCATCAAATATAAATTGTCTTCATTGTCTAATATGATATCAATGCTACAAAATCTAATATTAATTTCTTTAGCAACTTTTAAAGCAAGTTTAGAAATTTTTTCTTCTAAAAATTCAGGAATGTCCATAAATATATTGGCACCTTTAGATAAATTAAATTGCCAATTGTATTCATATTTTTCTTCCTTATTTAAAACGATATTGGGAATATTTTTCTTATTTCCAAAATAATGTGGGTTAAATTCTATTAATAATTCTCTAAGTGTTTTCTTTCCATCACCATAGACAACAGGTTTTATTTTACCATACATCAGTAGTATTTGGCTATCTAAAATTATAACACGATATTCATTTTTAATATTTATGTAAGGACATATACTTAAAGAATAATTTTTAATTAATAGATTATCTAATAAATCATATATTTTTTCTAAATCAGTTTCATGGAATACTTCTTTACCACAGCTGCCAAGATTGGCTTTAATTACTAAATTACGATTATATAATTCATACAACTCTTTAATATAATCTTTGGAATAATTTCTAAATATTATATGATGTTTTATTATAGGATTTTTCTTTAATTCCATTAGTTCATAAAAAGCATATTTGTCATCTAATATTGTGGCAATTGAATTGTTATTAAGATCAAATTTATGAGAGATAATATAATGAATTTGATTGTCACGTTCTAGAACTTTAATCCAGTTTTTAGATATGCTTGTTAGTTTAATACCTTTTTCCTTACATAGTTCATTTATAAGTTCATCAAATGTAAGCATAGTTACCACCAAGTTAATTATAACATTTTTAGATGAAAAGGTGAAATATTCCTAATAACAACAATAGTAATATACCTAAAATGATAGCATATTTACCTATGAGTTTACTACTATATTTTCCGATAATTATACCTAGATAGGTGAAGGCTGCACGGGAATTTATCAGTTTTAAAACATTGAATATAAAGAATCCATTGAAAAATGGGTATTTTTTTGTCAAATTTCGCCTTTTTATATTGCGTAATTTATGGTAATTTGTTATAATTTATATAGATTAGGAAAGTGATAAAATGAGATTAACAATTACCAAAACTAAAAATTCTGAATCTTTCTTTGTTATTAAATCCGTTACCATTAATGGCAAAAGAACTTCTAAAGTTGTTGAAAAACTAGGTAACATTAATGACGTAAAACTTAAAGCACAGGGAAAAGATCCTTACTCTTGGGCAAAGGAATACGTTGCTACTCTCAATAAACAAGAAAAAGAAAATTCAAATGATGTAATTTTAAAACTTTCACAAACTAAAACCTTAAAAGATAATGAACAAATTGTTTTTAATGGTGGTTATTTGTTTTTGCAAGATATTTATTATAAATTAGGCTTACATACAATATGTCATTCTATATCCAATAAATATCAGTTTCAATATGACTTAAATCAGATTTTATCTAGATTAGTATATTCTAGAATTATATATCCTTCATCTAAATTAAAAACTATGAATCTTTCTCAAAATTTTATTGAACCTCCTGATTTTAGTTACAATGATATTTTAAGAGCCCTAGAAGTTATTGCAAAAGAATCGGATTTTATTCAATCTGAACTTTATAAAAATAGTTTAAAATTTTTAAAAAGAAATGATAAAATTCTATATTATGATTGCACTAATTATTTTTTTGAAATAGAAGAAGAATCAAACTTAAGACAATATGGTAAATCTAAAGAAAATAGACCTAACCCTATTGTCCAAATGGGATTATTTCTAGATGGTGATGGTATTCCTTTGGCTTTTGATATTTTCGCTGGTAATACAAATGAACAAGTCACTTTAAAGCCTTTGGAAGAAAAAATTATAAAAGATTTTAATTCATCTAGATTTGTAGTTTGCACTGATGCTGGCTTAGCATCAACTGCAAATAGGAAATTTAATAATTTAGATGGTAGATGCTTCATAACTACTCAATCTATAAAGAAGTTGAAATCATTTCTAAAAGAATGGGCACTTGATTTAACAAAAGACTGGAAATTAAGCACTCAATCTAAAGATGATAAAACGACTTATGACATTTCCAAATTAAGAGAAAATGATGACTTAATCAAAAAATATTATGACAAAACTTTTTATAAGGAAAGATGGATAAAAGAAGATGGTTTAGAACAAAGATTAATTGTTACCTACTCTGTTAAATATCAAGAATATCAAAAAAAGATTAGAGAAAATCAAGTTGGAAGAGCATTAAAATTAATTGAAAAAAATCCACAAAAACTAGGCAAAGTTAGGCAGAATGATCCAAAAAGATTTATTGAAACTATAACCTCAACAAAAGATGGAGAAATTGCAGAAAATGTAAGTTACAAACTAAATTATGATATCATTGCAAATGAAGCAATGTATGATGGATTATATGCAGTATGTACGAACCTTGAAGATGATGCCCAAGAAATAATAAGGGTTAATCATCGAAGGTGGGAAATCGAAGAATCTTTTAGACTTATGAAAAGTGAATTCAAATCTAGACCTGTTTATTTATCTAAAGACGAAAGAATAAAAAGCACATTTCACAACATGTTTTTTAGCACTTGTTATATTCCGATATTTAGAAAAAATAATTGAAGAAGAATATCCAGCAGAGCAAATAATTGAAGTTTTAAGAAATTACAATTTTAGAGAATTTCAAGGATTTGGATATTCTCCATTATATAAAGTTACTAAATTAATTCATCTATTGCACAACAAAACTGGGATAGATACTAATAAAGAAATTATTAGTTATAAAAATTTTTACAAAATTTGCAAACAGACCAAAATATAAAAAAATTACGCACTTTTTTTGAAGCAAAAAAATCTCTCAATTCCTTTATTTACAAGGGTTTGAGAGATTTTGCATTTCTAAAACTGATAAATTTGAGATTATAACATTTTTAGATGAAAAGGTGAAATATTCCTAATAACAACAATAGTAATATACCTAAAATGATAGCATATTTACCTATGAGTTTACTACTATATTTTCCGATAATTATACCTAGATAGGTGAAGGCTGCACTACAAAAAGCAAATATAATACTGGCAAGAATGTAATTTGAAGTTATATCATTAATTCCAAGGCCAACAGAAAAACTATCAATAGAGACACTTAGAGCAAAAAAAATTAGACCTAAAAAACTTATCTTAATATCTGCTGTTTCATCTTTTATATAGTGGATGGCTAAATTAATACCGAGAACTATTAGGACAGTTCCTAAAATTACATTGCTGGCTAAATCTAATAATTTAATGATACTAAGACCTATAAAGTTACCTAATAGGGGCATAAAAAAATGAAATATACCAACAAATAACGGAAGAATTTTAATAAGATTATTTTTGTTAGCAATTGAGCCAACAGATAAAGACAAAGAAAAAGTATCCATTGATAAGGATATTCCTATTAATAAAATGGATACTATTTCTTGCATATTGATCACCTTAATCAAATATATGCATATTTAAGAAAATTTTTCTATAACTTCTTTAATATAAAAAGTATAATTAGCAGAATTAGTTTCTTCTTCCTCGGCTTCAAGCAAACATAATGGTGGGAATAAAACGCACCACCAATTTTCTCCGAGGCCAGAACCTAATGTTATTACTAGTGATTCATAATTACCTTCAGGATACATTACTCCTTTGTATTCCTTTTCGGGAAAATAATTATTACCGTAATTAATAGTATATTCGACATTAAAACTTTCAATAATACTTTCAAGTTTGGCCATATTTTGGTTAATAAGTTCTTTTGTTTCTTCTTTAGAATTAGATTGGTCGAGAATTTCTGCAAAAACTGGTTCTATTTCCTCGCGAATTTGCATTTTTGTTTCTTGGTCTTCTAGAGAATTACTATTAGCAATAATACGAAATCTTATAGCATTATTAGGTATTAAAACTTCTCCAGAAGTTTCAGTTGATAAGCAAAAAAGAACTGTTACCAAAAATAAAGCAATGATTATTTTTTTCAATATTATCACCTAAAATAATATTGCGTAATCATTGCTTATTTTATTCATTAAAAATAAATAAATATCTTGTACGTCCTGTTAAGTCACTTGCAAATTCATATTTTAAATTAGTATTAGCATCTAAAAATTTTTGCAAGTCTGATGATTCATTATCTCCAATTTCAAAAGCCATAAGCCCTGGTTTATTTAGATTTTTTAAATGCTTGTTGATAATTTGTTTATAAAAGTAAAGTCCATTATCTTCTGCAAATAAGGCTAAGTGAGGCTCATATTTTAAAACATTATCTTCGACGTATCCATCATGAGGAATGTATGGTGGATTAGAGATAATAATATCATAATTATCTTTTAAATCACTTAGCATATCTTGATGAATGAATTCTATTTCAACATTGTTTTTTTGAGCATTTTTTCGAGCCAAATCTAGGGCATCAAGAGAAATATCTACAGCAGTAACTTGCGAATTTAAGTGCTTTTTTAAAGCAATAGCAATGCAGCCACTGCCAGTACCTAAATCGATTGTTGATATCTTGTGATTAAAATGCTTTTTAGCATAATCGATTACAAGGGATACTAAATACTCAGTTTCAAATCGGGGTATTAAAACTCTATCATCAACATCAATTAGACAATCTAGAAACTCAACATTGCCAATTAAATATTGAATTGGATAGCCACTTTCTATTTTACTTACAATTTCTTCTAAATTATTAGGATACTTTTCTTTTAATATTTGCCAATCTTTAATGTTGATATTTTGTGGTCTATTCATAAATTCTTTCTAGCAAAGATAAATCGTAACCAATTAATTTAGAATACTCGGGTATTGTTTCTTTTATTTTTTCATATTTAGAAACAAAATCACTATAATCTAGCGAAAATAAGTATAATGCATCAGTAATGATTTCATTGATAAAATCTATTTTTTCTTGTTTTAAATAATTAATTATTTTCCAAAAGTTTTCTTCATCAATTTTATTTATAAATTCTTCATCATAGGTTTCATATATATGGTTAAGTTCTTCATCTGATAAATATTTATTTAGAAAATTCATCTGTTCACTCCATCTCTATTCATAAGTTCATCTAAATTTATACCATAGCGTTTAAGCATTTCTGCTTTACTATAATTAAATAATGGATTTAATTTATCGTTAATTATAACTGGTATACCATTTTCTATCAAGTAATCATAAATTACTTTAATTTGTTTTATAGATTTTAAAAAAATATTATTTGTTAAATAATCGCTTAGTCCTAATTCTTCAAACAACGCTATTATTTCTCTTATTTTATTTATTTTTACGGGTAGCATGCTAGGCTTTAATAAATGAGAATACTTTGGATTATTCCATTCAGGCATGGCCAGTATTCTTTTTATTTTTTCATATGTTGATAACCATATACTTGAGGTTAATAAGTTTTGATATTTTGGGTCTTCCCACTCTGGCATAGTCAGTATTTTTTTTATTTCTTCATATGTTGATTGCCATATACTTGGAGTCAGCAAACTTTGATATTTTGGGTCTTCCCACTCTGGCATAGTCAGTATTTTTTTTATTTCTTCATATGTTGATTGCCATATAGTCGAGGTCAATAAACTTTGATATTTGAGATCTTCCCATTCAGGCATGACCAGTATTTTTCTTATTTTTTCATAGGATGATCGCCATATAGTCGAGGTCAATAAACTTTGATATTTTGGGTCTTCCCACTCTGGCATAGTCAGTATTTTTTTTATTTTTTCATATGTTGAGTTCCATATACTTGGAGTTAATAAACTTTGATATTTTGGGTCTTCCCATTCGGGCATGACCAGTATTCTTTTTATTTCTTCATATGTTGATGACCATATATTTGAAGTCAGCAAACTTTGATATTTTGGATCTTCCCACTCTGGCATAGTCAGTATTCTTTTTATTTCTTCATATGTTGATAGCCATATACTTGAGGTTAATAATTTTTGATATTTTGGGTCTTCCCATTCGGGTATAGACAGTATTTTTTTTATTTCTTCATATGTTGAGTTCCATATACTTGGAGTTAATAAACTTTTATATTTTGGGCTTTCCCATTCAGGCATAGTCAGTATTCTTTTTATTTCTTCATATGTTGAGTTCCATATACTTGGAGTCAGCAAACTTTGATATTTTGGGTCTTCCCACTCTGACATTGTCAGTATTTTTTTTGTTTCTTCATATGTTGAGTTCCATATATTTGAAGTCAGCAAACTTTGATATTTTGGGTCTTCCCATTCGGACATCGACAGTATTTTTTTTATTTCTTCATAATTTGTTGACCATATATTTGGAGTCAATAAACTTTGATATTTGGGACCTTCCCACTCTGACATTGTCAGTATTTTTTTTATTTCTTCATAATTTGTTGACCATATATTTGGAGTCAATAAACTTTGATATTTTGGGTCTTCCCATTCAGGCATATTTAAAATAGATATAACTTCTTTATAACTTCTAAGTATTAGATAGTTGGAAAATAAAAATTCTTGGCTTCTTTCTTGCAATATTTGTTTAATTATTTCTATTTCAGCTTTTTTCATTATTCAAATTTCTCTCCAGCCAGTTTTAATTTTAAATCTTCTGTTTGTAAGGCTTCAATGATTGGTTCAAGGTCACCATCCATAACACGGTCAAGACTCATGATAGAAAAATTGATACGATGGTCTGTTACTCTATTTTGAGGATAATTATAGGTTCTTATCTTTTCTGAACGGTCTCCAGTACCTATTTTACTTTTTCTTGCTGCTCCGAGTTCTTGTTCTTCTTTCAAGCGGGCTTCTTCGTTAATTCTAATTTTTAGTAAGTTCATAGCTCTTTCACGATTCTTAAGTTGACTTCTTTCAACTTGGCAAGTTACAACTATTCCAGTAGGAATATGCGTAAGTCTAACGGCTGAATTGGAAGTATTAACTGATTGTCCACCAGCACCACTTGAGTGGTAAACATCCATTTTAATGTCACTTTCTTTAACTTCAATATTTGATGTTTCAACTTCAGGCATTACTAAAACTGTCGCAGTAGATGTATGAACTCTACCTTGAGTTTCTGTGACAGGTACTCTTTGTACACGATGCGAACCACTCTCATACTTTAATTTAGAATAAACATTGTCTCCCTTTACCATAAATTCAATTTGGGAATAACCACCACTGGTTCCTTCAACTTCATGAATAACTTCAATTTTCCAGCCGTTTGCCTCAGCATAATGCGAATACATTCTAAACAAGTCTCCCGCAAATATGTTGGCTTCATCTCCTCCAGCAGCACCACGAATTTCCATGATAACATTCTTGCCATCATTTTCATCTTTAGGTACTAAAAGAATTTCTAGTTTTTTATATAACTCTTGTTCTTGATTGGTTAAAGTTTCTATTTCAGAAGCCGCAATATCTTTTAGTTCAGGATCATTTTCCATCTCATGGGCTTGAGCCAAATTATCTTTAACTTTTTTATATTCATTATAGACATCTACTGTTTCTTTTAAGTCACTTTCTTCTTTAGATAATTCTCTTAGTTTATTAAAATCACTCAAAACCTCTGGTTTTACTAATTCTTCTTTTATTTCTTCATATTTTTTTACTATTGCTTCTAATCTATTAAACATAACTTTCCTCCTTATAATTTTTAAAACACAAAACGAAGCTACATATTAGCTTCATCTTCGGAATCAATTACAACAAGGTCTGCTAGATCATCATCATCGACATCTTCAGTTTCATCGTCTTTATCATAGAAAATGTCATCTTCTTCAGGTTCTTCGATATTTTCAATTTCTTCATCTTCAATTTCTAATTCTTCTTCGTCTTCTTCTTCATCTTCGATTACAATATCTAATTTATGACGAGTTTGAAGATCCCAATAACCATTTTTTAACATAATAAACTTTTTATTAATTGACATTAGTTCAAAAAAGTCCATAAGTTGATCTTCAACGACACTATCTGGTAAATCTAATGCTTTACAAACTTTCTTGAAAATATCTTGCAATTTCATCTTTTTGCCAGACTCTTGTAGTATTACTGCAGCAATATCATCATAACCCATTAATTCTAATTCTTCTTTTGGTATTTCACTTAATTTCATAATTGTCCTCCTTACATTTTTTCTGGTGGGATTACCCCGATTAAATTTAATGCATTATATATTGTTTGACGTATTCCTTTAATTAACAAGATGTTTTCCATAGTTTCTTGTTCATTATCAGTAAGTATTCTATTTTTAGAATAATATGTATGAAAAAGATTAGCTAATTCATAAACGTAGTTAGTAACTAAATGAGGAAGTTCTTTTAAAGCGGCATTTTCAACTACTTCTGGAAAAGCATATACTTTTTCTAACACATTATATGTATCAACATTATTTAATGTTTCAAATTTTTCAGGAATATTGTTGGTATCTTTTTCTCTTAAAATTGATGATATTCTCGCATAAGCATAAGATACGTAGAATACTGGATTTTCGTTAGATTTACTTTTGGCTAGGCCTAGATCAAAATCCATTTGAGTATCAAGGCTATATCTTGAAAAATAATAACGAGCTGCATTGACACCAACTTCATCAATTAGTTCTTTTAAAGTAACTGATTTACCAGTACGCTTGCTCATTTTGACAACCTCACCATTTTCCACAAGACGAACTAGTTGTAATAGTTTTACTTCTAGTTTATCAGGGTCGTTACCTAGAGCTTTAACACTACTTTTTAGTCTAGCAACATAACCATGATGGTCTGTTCCAAAGATATCAATCATTTTATCATAGCCACGATTATATTTATCATAGTGATATGCAATATCGGGAACTAAATAAGTAAGAGTTCCATCTTCTTTAATTAAAACATGGTCTTTATCATCAAATATACTACTACATTTAAACCAAGTAGCACCATCACTAACATATGTATAGCCATTTTGAGATAATTTGTTTATTATATCTTTTAAATCGTATTTTTTACTAATGGCTTTTTCACTAGTAAATACATCATAATTGATACCATATTCTTTTAAGTCAGCAATGATACGATCTAACATTTTTTGGGTACCAAATTCTTTATAAAATTCAATATCTTTATCTAAATAAGTATCTTGATGTTCGGCATAAATTTCTTCAGCCATAGCAATTATTTCTTTACCAAAGTATCCGTTTTCAGGCATTGGATAATCTTGTTGACAAATTTCAAAATAACGGGCTTTTATTGATTCACCTAAATTATTGATTTGGTTTCCAGCATCATTAATATAATATTCTTCAGTTACATCAAAGCCACAGAAGCGCATTATACGAGCAAGGGAATCCCCATAAGCACCCCCCCTAGCATTACCTAAATGAAGGATACCAGTAGGATTAGCACTAACAAATTCAATATTTATTTTTTGGCCATTACCAATGTTGCTTCGTCCATAATTTTCTTTTTCAACTAAAACTTTTTTTAAGTTTTCTAATAAGTAATCTTTGGCTACAAAAAAGTTTATAAAACCGGGTGCCTTAATTTCAATGTTGGTAACTTGTGAACAACTAAAATTATCAACCAAAGATGCAGCAATATTCATAGGATTATCATGCATAATTCCAGCAAGTTTCATAGCAATATTACTAGCATAATCGCCATTTTCTTTTTGTTTAGGACGACTTATTTCAATAACCCCATCATAATTAATTCCCATATCGGAAATGCTTTTTTGCAAAGCAGCAATTATTAATTCTTTCATCTCATTCCTCTTTCATATTTATAGTTATTATTTTTTCATCATCTGCTATTTTATATTTTATTGTTACTCTATCTTTATCTATATCAATATTGCTTTCGCAATCAAAACTACAATTTTCTTGAGTTGGAAAAGTAAATGCGCAAATATTATTTAAAAAATCTATTTCCATAGTATATTCACTAGATAAGCGTTTATACTTTTTATTTTCTAAATCTATATAATTTGTTACATCTGATTCAATAAATTCTAAAAATTTATTTTCCTCATATTTACAAGAAACATCTTTTAAATCAACTAAAACTGACGTTTTATCGGACAATTGCCAATCTATTTTACGGCGCATTTTTTTCACCCCGCTTTTTTTCTTGATAATTATAGCATAATATATAGAATTTTGCACTTATATTTTACATTTTTTTTAACATAATAAAATTTAGGTGATATAAATTGAAGAAAGTACGGTTTTTATTCAAGTTAATGCTTTTTGGATTTATATCTTTTATCGTCGTAATTATTGGACTTTATACCTATGCTTATCTTAGTCCAAGACTAGATTTAAAAACTAGTGGTAGTTTATATTTATATGACAATAATAATGAACTTATATATCAAGGATCAAGAAATAATGAATGGGCAAATATCGAAGATATAAGTGAGTATTTAATTGATGCTACGATTGCTGTTGAAGATAAAAATTTTTATAAACATCATGGATTTGATTACTTGCGAATTATGAAAGCAATGTATTTAAATATTAAAAGTGGGACAATTGTGCAAGGGGCTTCGACGATTTCACAACAATATATCAAGAATTTGTATTTAGATTTTGATCAAACTTGGGAAAGAAAAATTGAAGAGGCATTTTTAACTCTCGAGTTAGAAGTTCATTATGATAAAGATAAGATATTGGAAGGATATCTAAATACTATCAATTATGGACAAGGTAATATGGGTATTGTCAATGCTTCGGCATATTACTTTAATAGGAAACCTAGTGAATTAACTTTAGAAGAAGCAATAATGCTTGCAGGTATATCTAAAAATCCGGCGGCTTATAATCCAGTATCTGATTATGATGCATGTATAAAAAGAGCCAAAATTGTTGCTAAATCAATGCTTAATAATGACTATATCGATGAAGATACTTATAATAATTTATTTCAAGAGCGTATTGAAATATATGGACAAAATAAGACTAATAACTTACAAATGTTAATGTATTATCAAGATGCTGTATTGGATGAACTTGCAAATATTCCTGGGATACCTGAATCACTAATTGATGCTGGAGGGTTAAAAATTTATACAACTTTAGACATGGATGTCCAAGCCAATATGGAAGAAAACATTTTGGCTAATAAAGTTGATGAAGAAATTCAAGTGGCTAGTATTATAGTTGACCCTAATACTGGAGCAGTTAAGGCTTTAACTGGGGGAATGAATTATGCAACTAGCGAGTATAACAGAGCATTAGAAAGTGTAAGGCAAGTTGGATCAACAATGAAACCATTCCTTTACTACGCGGCTTTAGAAAATAACATGACAATGTCTTCGACATTTTCAAGTGAACCAACGACATTTAATTTAGCAAATGGAAAAACTTATAGTCCAGCGAATGCTAGTGATTTATACGCGAACAAAGAAATAACGATGGCTGCGGCATTAGCCTTATCTGATAATGTTTATGCTGTTAAAACCAATTTATTTTTAGGGGTTGATGCCATGATTGAAGTTGCCCATAGAACTGGTATTACAGCAGAGTTAAATGAAGTTGCTTCATTACCACTGGGTACTAGTGAAATTAATTTAATTGATTTTGCTACTGGCTATACAACATTTGCTTCGGGAGGATATCAAAAAGACTTATATTTTATTGAAAAAATAGAAGATATGGATGGAAATGTTTTATATGAACATGAAGAAAAAGAAACGTTAGTTTTAAATCCTAATTATACTTATATATTAAATGAAATGATGAATACAACTAGTAATGCTGCATTTGTGGATTATACTACTCCAACAGCACTAACAATATCTTCAAAATTTAGTAATAAGTATGCAATTAAAACTGGTTCAACTAACACTGATTTTTGGATTGTTGGTTACAATCAAGATGCATTAGTTATGACTTGGATGGGTTATGATGATAATCAAACAATAACTTCTAAAGTGCGAACTAATTCTAAAAATGCATGGGCAGCAACAATTGAATATGTATTAAAAGATGTTGATACTAGTTGGTATGAAACACCTAAAAATGTAGTGGCAATACCTCTTGATGCAATTACTGGTAATGTTACTAATGATACTAGCAAAGCAGCATTGTACTATTATGTTAGAGGATCGGAACCAGGAGTAACTAATGAACAATATGTAAGTAGTGAAGAAGAAAAAAATACTGAGTGACTTTCAGTATTTTTAAATTTTATCTTTTTTAATCTTTATAGTTATTTGATATTCTGTTGGTAAATTCATTTCTTCTATTACAACTTTATCACTATCAAAATTTAATCCCCGAACTGTTTTGATAACATGGTCTAAATAGTCATCATTCATAACCTTGTTGTTTGTTGGAGTTGATGGAATAATGAAATCATCAAGCATTTCTATGTTGTCAGTTTTATTTAATAAATCTACTGGTTTTTCAGGTTCTTTAGGTGCCGGAGATTCAAAAGTTTTTGGTGGTTCTTCTAAGTCAAGATTAGCCGCTTGGCTTTCTAAAAAATTAAAGAACTTATTAGGCACTTTTTCAGGAGATTCGGAAAAAGGAGCAGCAACATTAGGACTGCTTGGAGTTTGATTTGGATTCACATTATTACCTCCTTGTACTTCAGGGTTACTATTTTGGTTAAGTGATTTTATATCGACAGCATTATGAACAATACTTTCAATATTTGGCACACTTTCTATGACTGGAATATCATCAATATCATTAACATTTGCTGGCGTTTCTGTTTTTTCTAATACTTCTGAATCCGATAAATTTTCATTACTTTGGTTGTTTTCTAATTGAGTTATAGGATTTTGACTATTCATCAACTTATTAATTGCAGAAATGGCACTTGCAGTATTGTCATCCATGCTTTTTGATGGTTCTTTAGGTGTAGTGTCTAAAGATATATCAGTAGTTGGACCTACTATTTTTTTAATTTCATCTTCTAATTGTTTAACTGTAAGACGTTCTGTAATTATTTTGTTTAAAAGAACTTTTTGCATTTCTGGGTCTTTAATTTTTAATAAAGAACGCGCATGCCTTTCAGAAATTTGTTCTTTGATAACGGCCTGTTGAACAGATTCATCAAGAGAAAGAAGACGAAGTTTATTAGAAACTGCGGATTGAGATAAGCCCATCTTTTTGGCTAATTCCTCTTGAGTCATGTATCCTTTTTCTAAAAGTGTTTGATAAGATCTTGCTTCTTCAATTGCAGTTAAATCTTTACGTTGAATGTTTTCAACAATTGCTACTTCAGCACTTGCTTGATCACTTAAATTAGAAATAATTGCTGGAACTGAAACTAAACCAGCCATCCTGGCGGCCTTATATCTTCGCTCACCGGCGATTATTTCGTATTTATCATTTTTTCTTCTTAAAACAAGAGGTTGAATAATTCCATGTTGTTTAATAGATGCTGCTAAGTCTGTTAAAGAGGCATCATCAAAAGCCAATCGTGGTTGAAAACGATTGGGTATTATATCCTCAATAGGGACTTGAAGTATCTTTTCTTCTGTTTGTGTATTATTCACTTAAATCAACCCTTTATTCTCTTATAATTTTATCTTATATAAAGTTTTTTTGCAATGGTTTTTTAATAATTTTTTCGTAAGGGCGCAATTTATTTAATTCGCTTTTTTGAGTTTTTTGAATGGCAATAAGCATTCTTTTGCCAGCGTCATGTGGTAAAGCAAATTCTTTTACATCTTCGATTTTGCCACCGAGATAAGTAATGGCATATTCGCTATTTTCGAGTTCCTCTTGGGCATTCCCTTTCATAGCAATAAAGTATTTATTAACTTTAACTAAAGGTAGAGCAAGCTCAACTAAAACTGGTAAGTTTGTAACTGCTCTTGCAGTAACCACATCTATACTATTAATAAATCTTGAAGTTATATTTTCAATGCGGTCGTTGATAACTTCTACTTTATCAACATTTAATTTTTCTTTTAATTCGTTTAAAAACTTTATTTTTTTATTATTGGAATCAACTAAATATATTTGTAAATTAGGAAAGAATATTTTTAAAACCATGCCTGGAAAGCCTGCACCAGTACCAATATCAAGTAAATTTTCTATGCTGGTTAAATCGATTGATTTTACTAATGTTAGAGAATCATAAAAATGTTTTAAATAGACTTCTTCCCTATTCTTTATTGCTGTTAGATTAGTATGAGTATTATATTCAAGTAAAAAATTACAATATATTTCTAACTTTTCAAGTTGCTCTCCAGTTACATCAATTCCTAATTTTTTTGTTTCATTAATAAATTCTTCTATGTTCATTTGTTATATTCCTTCTTTAAATAAACTGATAGTACTGAGATATCGACAGGATTTACACCACTTATACGAGATGCTTGAGCAATTGTCTTTGGTCTTACTTTGGCCAGTTTTTGACGAGCTTCACTTGCTAAGTTGGTAACGCACGAATAATCGATATCATCAGGTATTTCTTTTTCTTCTAGTTTTATTAGTTTTTCTACTTCTTTATACGCTTTTTTAATATATCCTTCATATTTAACATCTATTTCTACTTGTTCTTTTACTTCTTCACTGTAATCAAGTTGAATAAAATTTTCTAAAAAAGAAAGTTTTATTTCTGGTCTTTTAAGTAGTTCATAATATGTTAAATTACTACTTGGAATTGGTATGTTATTTTCTATAAAAATATTTTTATTATCTTCAGTTATTTTAATGTGATTTTCTTTTAAATACTTAGTTAAATCTGCTATTTTTTGTTTCTTTTCTTGAAGATGATTGTATTGTTCATCAGAAATTGTACCACATTTTTTAGCATAATCGCGAAGACGCAAATCGGCATTATCATGTCTTAAGATAAGGCGAAATTCTGCCCGAGATGTAAGCATACGATATGGTTCAATTGTTCCTTTAGTTACTAAGTCATCGATTAAGACACCGATGTAAGCATCACTTCTTTTTAGAATTAAAGGTTCTCTATTATCTAATTTTAATGCTGCATTAATTCCAGCAACAATACCTTGACCTGCCGCTTCTTCATAGCCGGAGGTACCATTTATTTGGCCTGCTGTGAATAAGTTTTTAATAACTTTGTTTTCCAAAGATGGATAAATTTGTAAAGGGTCGATAGCATCATATTCGATAGCATAAGCATATTTTGTTATGATAGCATTTTCTAAACCTTTAAGGCTATGAACCATAAGTTCTTGAACATCTCTTGGCATACTGGTAGAAAAACCTTGTAAATACCAATCATCATAATATAGAGATTCCGGTTCTAAAAATAGTTGGTGTCTTTCTTTATCAGCAAATCTAACTATTTTATCTTCAATTGATGGACAATATCTAGGTCCCACACCTGTTGCATAGCCACCATACATGGCTGATTTATTTAAGTTGTCTCGAATAATCTTGTGCGTAGTCTCGTTAGTATATAAAAGATAACAAGATTGTTGCTTATCTACATCGTAAGATGGTTCATAATCAAAACTAAATGTCCAAGGTGTTTTATCTCCTTTTTCTTCTTGCATAACAGAAAAATCAATTGAATCTTTTTTAATTCTTTGAGGAGTACCAGTTTTAAGACGAATGATTTTTAAACCATATTCTTTTAATTTATCTGATAAGTGATTGCTTCTTGCTTCACCATGAGGTCCTCCGGGAGCATTTTCACTGCCAATCAAAATGTTACCTTTTAGGTAAGTTCCAGTGGTTAAAATAACTGTTTTACCACTTATTTTTTCACCATCTGCTGTAACTACACCTTTAACGGTATTATCTTCGACGATTAAATCTTCAATCATGGCTTCTTTAATAGTTAAATTTGTAGTATGCATTAAAGCATCTTGCATATTTTTTGGATAAGTTATTTTATCGGCTTGAGCACGAAGGGAACGAACTGCTGGACCTTTAGAGTTATTAAGCATTTTTATTTGAATTTGACTAATATCAGCGATATGCCCCATTAGGCCTCCGAGCGCATCAACTTCACGAACAATTATCCCTTTAGCAGTTCCACCGATTGATGGATTACATGGCATATCACCAATATTTTTGATATTACCAGTTACTAAAAGTGTTTTTTTACCCATTTTAGCAGCAATATGACTCGCTTCTATTCCAGCATGTCCTCCACCAACAATTATACAATCATACATAAATCTCACCTACTTTCCTAAACAAAAGTTACTAAATATATTATCAACTAGTTCATCTTGATAAGAATCCCCGATTATTTCTCCTAAGTATTCCCAAGCAGATCTTAAATCTATCTCAACCATATCGATTGGCATACCATTTTTTAAACTAGTATAAGCATTTTCAATTGCTGAATTTGCCTTATTTACTAAGTCTATTTGGCGAATATTTGATAAATAACTCATGTCCTTATTAATAATTGTATCTAAATTTAATTTGTTTTTTATAGCATTTTTTAAAGAATCTAGACCATTTATATCAACTGTATTTCCCCAAATTATTTCCCGGGAAATATTTCCCGGAATTTCTATTTTTTGTTCCAAATCTGATTTATTTACAAAAATTATTAAATTTTCTGAATCGTATTTTTCCAGTAATTCCAGGTCTTCTTCGGTCATTTTTTCATTATTATTTGCAACAAATAATACAATGTCGGCTGAATCTGCAGAACGTTTACTACGGTCGACACCAATTTTTTCAACGATATCATCAGTTTCTCTAATTCCGGCGGTATCAATAAAATTTATTGCAACTCCATTTAGAGTAATAGAGCCTTCGACAATATCCCGAGTTGTTCCAGGAATATCAGTTACTATGGCTTTTTCTTCGTCAAGCAAATGATTTAAGATACTACTTTTTCCAACATTAGGTCGCCCTATTATGGCAATATTTATTCCTTCTTTAATAATGCGTCCATTTCTAGCACCATCAACTAAACTTTTTAATTCTTTAGTTATATCTGTTAAATATTCCTCCATTAAATCATGAGTAACTTGTACTTCATCTTGATATTCTGGATAATCGATATTTACTTCAATATTAGCAAGTATTTTTACTATTTTTTCACGGATATTTCTAATCTTTTTAGTTAAAATTCCGTCGACATTATTGATGGCTAAAGTTCTTGCAGCATCTGTTTTAGCAACAATTAAATCATTAACTGATTCCGCTTCCAAAAGGTTGATACGCCCATTTAGAAATGCCCTTTTAGTAAATTCACCTGGTTCAGCAAGTCTACATCCACAAGATAGTAATATTTCCAATACTTTTTCTGTCGTGGATTTACCTCCATGACAATTAATTTCTACAGTATCTTCAGTGGTGTAAGTCTTAGGTCCACGCATAAGCATTACTAAAACTTCATCAATTACTTCATTATTGTATTTAATATGTCCATAATGAATTGTATGAGTTTCTTTATCTGTTAAGTTACCATCAAATATGCTATCTACTATTTTTACTGCATCAGGTCCAGTAACACGAACTATCGAAATAGCACCGTTACCAAGAGATGTCGATATCGCACAAATTGTATCTTCCATAATAAAAATACTTCCTTTCGTCGGAAGTATTATAGCATAGTTTAAGCAATTCTGAAAGGGTCAGATTGGGTGCCGGAGCCGGAGATGTATTGAACATTTGAGTTTAGATAGAAGACTGGGCGGACAGCAAGCGCATAGATTACATTGCCGTAATACACGGAACCACCGTAGTCAGAATACAGAATGAACACATTGGCGATTCGCTCAACTCGCCGGGAAATTGTCCATTCATTTATTCCTAAGTACATCCAATCTGAAGCTCTTTCTTCAAACAACGTGGTTGTCCAATAATCAGGACTTGCTGCATATCTATAATCACTAAAATACATTAATCCTATTTTTGCTTCATATGTTATTTCTCCAGATGAAGTACTTGGATTATTTATTTCATAATTATAAACTTCTTTTATTGGACTATATCTTGCGGTTTCGATATCCAATTCTCCAATTTTCCAGTTTGTTGTCGCTATTTTACTACCCCATGTATTTTCTAATCCATTCAAGAATGTTCCATTATTGCTGATAATTTTTCTGCTATAACAGTTTCTATTGAATATGCCCAAACATTTATGGTTTTTTCTAATAATAATGGTTGATATTTATAAGATATTGCTGATGGTGTAATTGGATCCCCAGTTGCAATATCTATATGAAACATTTCTCTTATGTTTTCAAAATGAGCAACAAGTTCTATTCTATATCCTCCATATTCATCTTCATCTCTTATTGGAGAGATGCCATTATAATCGAATGTGGTATTATCATTTAAATTGATTTCAATTATCTCTTTTATCATATTAATTATATTTTTTTCAGTAAATGGATAATTTCTAAAAGACGCGTCAATATCCATGGTGCTTCGACTTTCTATACCAAATAAAGTACTCAAATAAAATCCACCTTTTAAGATGAAATTATCTTTATATTTACTGACTGATAATCTTTCAATAAATCTATCGTACATAAACAGTCTAAGTAAAGTATTAAAATTAATATTTTTATCTTTTGATATATTTTTTAATTTATCTTTTAATTGCATACTATTCATATATCATACTTATAAAATTAATTACTTTATCTTTTATGCCCATTTTTTCGGCATATTGAGTTAGTTTAGTAATATTTTTATCCTTTCTTTGCAAATATTTTTTTACGCTGTATTTTACATGTTCTAAATCCATTCTATTTATTGATCTAATAATATCGCAAATGCATCTTTCCATATCATATGCTTTTACTATATTTCCCATTGGAGTTTTTACTTCTGTTAGACCAAGATTATAAATATCATTATTTACATAAAATACATTATGATTCTTTAGTTTTGGATTATTATAACTATAGTTAACCGTAATATCAAAAATATTGTCAGGAGCTTTTATTGATAATCCGTGAAAATAAAGAGCAGTCATATGAGAATAAATAATCTTAGAAATTTCTACGTTCAATACATAATAATTATCTTCTATTTTGGAAGAATCAATATATATTCCGGGAGCTATTTTTTCAATTATATTTTTTTCTTTTAACATTTTAAGATACATCCGATGTATTCCTAAGTCTGTTATTTGTTTTGAAGTAACATAACCATTATTAAACTTCATTAATTCTTTAATCATTTCCATATTATTAACATTCTTAAATTCTTTTAAACTCATTTGTTTCATAGTGTGCCTTCTCCTTTTTTGACAAATATACTGAAATTATATAAAAATTCAGTACATTTGTCAAGACATAATCCAAAAAAAAAGAAGCATATTGCTTCCCTATTCTGGTTTAATTACTACGTGACGGTTTGGTTCTTCCCCTTCACTTTCCGTTTTGACACCTTTAAAATCTGTAAGTACATTATGCACTATTCTTCTTTCGTATGAAGTCATATTATCAAGAGCAACTGGAATCTTAGTCTTTGCTACTTCTCTTGCAGTATTTTTGGCTAATCTTTCGATGCTCTTTTGTATCTTTTCTTTATAATTTGAGACATCTAAATTGATTTTATAAAATATTCCTGTATCATTTTGAATCTTTTGTTTAACTAAATTTTCTAAAGCTTTTAATGTATGACCATTTTTACCAATGATTATTGGATTGTTATTAGAATACATTTTTATAGTAGTTCTTTCATCTTTTGTTGTAGTTTCAAACGATACTTCAAGACCCATATTTTCAATTATTTCTTTTAAAAATTCTTTTATGGCATCATTAATATCTGTCTTTTTATAAACAGTTACTTCTTTTAAAGTTCCTTGAAATAATTTACCTTTTTTATCATGAGATGTATAAACTATTTCATCTTTAGTTAAGTTATTTTCTGTTAGTATTTCTTCTAATACTAGTTCAGTCTCTTTTCCATTTTTAATTATTTTTTCCATACTTCATACCTTCTTTCTTAACTAATTTATCTTTAATTTTTTCTTTTTTCATTTCTTCTTTCTTTTTACGAGGTCGATTAGTTAAGGATCTATTATTAATCATATTGATAATAATATTTTGAACTGCAATGAATGTATATGTTACAATCCAATAGAACGCTAAAGCAGTTGGAAGTGTTAGTGATGCATAAACTACAATAACTAGCATTACATAAAGCATTATCTTCATTTGTTTAGCCGCTTCAGGTGTAGATTGTGGTGTTTGAGTCATTGTTTGACGGAAAGAAAAATATGTCGATATAGCAATTAATATTAATAATAATATATATAAGTAATTTCCTTGGCCTATTCCTACCATTGGAGTCATACCTAAATCAAAACCAAATAAGGTTTCTTCATATATAGCTGGAGTTCTATAGATTGCTTGTAAAAAAGCAAAGAACAATGGGATTTGAATTAGGGCCATTAAGCATCCAACCATTGGATTTACTTTATACTTTTTATAAACCATCATTGTTTCTTGACTTTTAGCCATTAGAGATTCATTATCAGTACGATTACGATATTTTCTTTCAATCTTTTCAATTTCTGGTTGAGCCTTACGCATGTTAAATGTTTGTCTAGAACTTTTAATTGTAAATGGTAAAAGTATAAGACGTATTGCTAACCCTATTAATATTAAGGATACACCTAAGTTACCAATTAAGTTTCCTAACTTTAATATTAGGAATGCTAAAGGCTTAACAAATAGGAATTCCCATAAGCCAGAGCTTTTTGTTGAAGATAAACTATAATCAGAACAACTTGGAAGTTCTTCAAAATCATACTTTAATTGATCTTTGTTTTCTTCATATAATTTATATAATTCACTATTTTCTTCTGGTAAACACAAAATATCTTTTTGGAGCATTTGACCAGTTTCTTCAAATTCGACGATATTTCCTTCGTCATCTTTAATATAATTTGAGGTACCACAACCACTAGTAAGTAAAAGTACACATACTAGAGCAAATACCTTGAATTTATTTTTCATATTTATCCTTTCTTGAGAATATTTTTCATTTCTTCATCGAGTACTTTATAAGAAGCGTTCGTTGCTTCCTTCTTAATCATTATAATATAATTATGATAATTTTTAAATAGCAAACGATTATTATCGACAAGATTTCGAAATATTCTTTTCATTTTATTACGCATTACAGCATTGCCTATTTTCTTGCCTACTGCTATACCAAAATTAGGTTTTTCGAAATCCTTTTCTATGAAAAATATTAACATGTATTTATTAGATTTTTTTTTCCCTTTATTAATAATGGTATTAAAATCTTCATGCTTTTTAACCATTTCATATCTTTTCATAGTTTTCTCCTTAGGAAAAAAACCACATTAAGTGGTTTTTACTTGCATAGAACTTTGCGTCCCTTTTTGCGACGATTGTTTAAAATTTTTGTACCTTTTCTTGCAAAAAAGCCATGTTTCTTTGCTTGTTTTCTTTTATTTGGTTGATAAGTTCTTTTCATAAAACAATCTCTCCTTTTCTTTAGCCCTCTTATTATAATATTAAATTCTGGGATAAGTCAAGAAAAACCGTATTTTTTTGTTAATCCTTTTTTAAAAAGATACCTTATCATTAATAAAAAAGATTCCGATATATATTGTATAATATCTCT
>CALVIU010000013.1 GCA_944331835.1 uncultured Bacilli bacterium
AAAAATTTGACAAAAAAATACCCATTTTTCAATGGATTTCATTATTTTAGGTTATACAAAGTGTTTAAGTCCCGTTTTTCATAACATCACTAACTTAATTATAGCATGGTAAAATTTTCTTGAAAATAGTCTTTATTAAAATCTTATCTTATGATATGATATCTATAGATTTAAAAAGTGGTAGGGATTATTTATGAATGTAGTAAAATCAATTGGTAAAATATTTTCATTTATTGGTATAACTCTAGGTGTTATTATCATAACTTTATTTTTAACAATTTTTCTAATTTGTCATGGGCCATCAGCTAGTGCGCGTAATTTATTTGTAACGACGATTCTTGAAACTGGTCAATTAAAATTTTTAGCATCAGTATTTTTAAGTGATTCGGAAATATCCGAAATTGTATCTCAAAATTCTTTATCTACTATGCAAGAAGAAGTGGATACAGGATTAATTACAGTTGATGAAAATACAGAAAAAGAATTAATTGAAATACATAAAGTATCTGGCAATAATTTTGAAGGAACAATGATGATTGTAAATGACCCATCTAAAATAAGTTTGGCAACAACTTATCCTTGGAGTGAGTATGGAAAAGAATTAGATAAATTAGTTACGGAAAATAATGCTATCGCAGGTATTAACGGTGGTCTTTACTATAGCGATGCCAATAAAGGAGGACGTCCTTTAGGTGTAACTGTAAGTAATGGGGAAATTCAAGATATGTCACTTGGAGCAAACGGACTACATTTAATTGGTTTTGATGAAGATAATATCTTAAGAATAATTGATATTAGTAACATGAATCGTAATGAAATAAAAGAGCTGATAACTACCGAAAAAATTCGCGATGCCGTATCCTTCCAAGAAGAAGCGAGTGATTCAAATAACCATTTTGTAAAACTAATTATCAATGGTGAAAAAAGAGAATTAAATGGTATGGGAAGTGGGGCTAATCCTAGAACAGCGATTGGTCAACGTGAAGATGGTTCAGTTTTGTTGTTAGTTACTGATGGTCGTGGCAAAAATGGACATCTTGGAGCAACTGCTGCCGATTTAATTGAAATAATGAGCGAGTATGGCGCTATAAATGCCGCTAATATTGATGGCGGAAGTTCTTCAACTATGTATTATAATGGTAAGTATTTAATGGATAGTGTTACATTTTATTATTCAAACTCATCATGGCGTCTACCAACAGCATTTATTGTAAAGGAATAGATTATGAAAAGTAGTAAAAGAAAAAGAGAAAAAAGATTTAAAAAAAGCCTTATTATTTACAGCATAGTATTAGCTATTCTATCTTTAATATTTTTAATCTATATTTTTATAACATTGCTTAGTTATGAAAATCATCAAGTAGATAATTTCTTACTTAAAACAGTTAATGAATTAAGTGAAGACGATTTGAAAACATATTTAAATGATAATAATTTATCTACTGATTTATTGAGTAAGTATAAAACTATTACGGAACAAAAAGATTTGACAATTAAACATTTAGAAGATGAAACCTATGAAGTATATAACGGTAATCGTTTGCTTTTTACAATTGATACAAAAATAACTGATAGTAAAACTAAATTAGGTTTATTTACATATCAGATAAGAGAAATTACTAAAATTACTCCTAATTTAAATCGTGGCTTATTCTATTATGATGTCTTAGTTCCTAGCAATTTTGAAGTGTATGTTGATTCCCAAAAAATAGAAGAATATAGTGAATCTACTGAATTTCCAGATTTAGATTTCATGTACTATAATGAATCAATGCCAACATTAGTTAAATATGAAATCAATAATTTAGATAGTGAAAAAGAAATTACTATTAAAGATTATAATGGAAATGTTGTGGATGTTAATGAAGAAAATTTTGTTTATCAAAACAAAGATTATTTTATTAAAACTTCTACTTTAGAAGAGGCAAAAAATTATATAAATATTGACTTTGATGTTATGAAAGTAGCAGAAGACTGGCATTTATTTTTAACCAAAGATTTAAGTGGAGAAAGATATGGTTTTTATAACATTGCAAACTATTTAATCGAAGGCACCAACATGTATCAAATGGCTTACAATTGGGCTCATAATGTTGATATAACTTTTACAAGTAAACACACCTTAGGTAATCCTATTTGGCCAGTTGAAAGATTAGAAAATTTTGTGATATTTGGTCCGGATGCCTTTGCTTGTGAAGTATATTTAGAAAAAGATATGATTGTTGCAGGTAAACATCAAACCGATATCATGCATGATAAATTATATTTTATTAAAGATAATGGCAATTGGAAATTAATAAATATTCAAGCAATTGAAGAAAACTAAAAAAGGAAGCATTAAAACTTCCTTTTTCTATGCTTGATTTACTTCCATAATTACTGGTAAGATAATTGGCTTTCTTCCAGTCAAATTATTTATAAATGGTAGTAATTCTAAAATAATTTGATTTTTTAAGTCTGTATACGAATATGGCGATCTTTGTAAAAATCCGTTTACTATTTCGGCAATCTTTCTCTCAATTTTTTGCATTAATTCTTGATTTTCATTGACTAGCACAAAACCTCTCGCCGTAACGTTTGGCTTTAATAATAACTTTCTTGATAAAGTATTTATATTTAAAATAGTTATTAAAATACCATCTTGACTCATTAATTTACGATCTTTTATAACGACACTACCAATATCTCCAACTCTTGAACCATCGACATATACATCTCCAGCCTGAACAGTTCCATTCTTCCGAACAGTTCCATTTAATAGTTCGATAACATCACCATTGCTACAAATAAATGTGTTTTCTGCAGGAACTCCACAAAGAGCTCCAATTTCTGTGTGTCTTTTAAGCATTCGATATTCTCCATGCATCGGCATAAAATATTTTGGCTTAATAATTCTAAGCATCCATTTTAATTCTTCTTCTTTAGCATGTCCCGATGTATGGATATCACTAAATTCCGAATTAGTAAATACTCTAACACCTTTTAAGTATAATTTGTTGATAATTTTATTTATACTTTCAGCATTGCCAGGAATAGGGCTAGAAGAAAATATTACAAGGTCATCTCCGAGCAATGAAATTTGTTTATGTTGCCCATTAGCAATTCTAGATAATGCCGCTAGGGGTTCTCCTTGGGAACCAGTACATAAAATGCATATTTCATTTCGTTTTAAACTTTTTGCATCATTTGCTTCAATAAACATTGATTTATCTTTGATTAAACCATTATTTAAAGCAAGTTCGATACTATTTTCCATGCTTCTACCAAAAATTATAATCTTACGATTGTATTTCTTACAAGATTCCACAATATGTTTAATACGATATATATTTGATGCAAAGGTTGCAATAATAACCCGACCATGATGTTTACTTATCATATCATTAAGTGTACCATCAACTGCACTTTCACTTTTAGAGTATCCACTAGATAAAGCATTGGTTGAATCACTCAAAAGTAGAGTAACACCATCATGTCCTGCTTTAGCCATTTTGTGGATATCCGCCATTGGCCCAACTGGAGTTAAATCAAATTTAAAGTCTCCAGTTTCAAATATTGTTCCATTTGGAGTCTTAATAATAAGAGCAAATGAATCAGGGATAGAGTGAGTAGTATTAATAAATGATACATCAAAATATTTTGTTTTAACATGAAAATCTGGTGTAATTATTTGATAATTATCATATTTAATATTTCTTTCCACTAATTTCTTTTCAATCAAATCTTTCGCAATCTTTGGTGTATAAATCACCGGTATTTTTACTGCTTGTAGTAAAAAAGGTATTCCTCCGATATGATCTTCATGTCCATGGGTTATAAATAAACCTTTAATTTTATCAGCATTTTTCTTTAAATATGTAATATCTTGTATAACATAATCGACCCCTAGCAAATTGTCTTCTGGAAACATAACTCCCGCATCTATTACTAGTATTTCATCGTTATGTTCAACAATATACATATTCTTTCCAACTTCACCTAAACCACCTAAAGCGATAACTCTAGTTGGTATACTATTATTTTCCATTAAAAAAATTCCTTCTTTCTTATAATTATTTTTGTGACAAAGTTTCGAACTAATAAAATTATAACAAAAAAAAGAAGTTTTGTCTATAATTCGTTCTTTAAATATGATATTATATTGGTAATCGGAGGTTAATTATGGGCTTATTTAACAAATTAAAAAATATTTTTAATAATAAAAAAGAGGAAGAAAAAACTAGTGAAGAAGTAAAAAAATATGATGAGGGGTTAGAAAAAACAAGAACAGAGTTTGTCTCTAAACTTAATATGTTAGGAATTAAATACACTAAAGTAAACGAAGAATATTTCGAAGAACTAGAAAATGTTTTAATCATGGCTGATATTGGTGTTAAAACAGTCATGGATTTTATTGAAAGATTACGTAAAAGAGTAAAGCAAGAAAATATCACGGATACAAAATATTTGAATGAAGTTATCGTCGATGAATTGTTTATTATTTATGTTAATAATGAATCGATTACGGATAAGATTAATATGGCTTCCGATGGACCAACTGTTATTTTAATGGTTGGGGTAAATGGTGTAGGTAAAACTACAACTATTGCCAAACTTGCTCACAAGTATAAAAGTGAAGGCAAACGTGTAATGATGATTGCAGGGGACACCTTCCGGGCTGGTGCTGTTGAACAATTAAAAATTTGGGCTGATCGTACTGATTCTTTATTTTATGGACGCGAAAACACTGATCCTGCTGGTGTAATATTTGATGGCCTCGTTAAAGCCAAAGAAGAAAATGTGGATATTGTCTTAATAGATACCGCAGGTCGACTTCACAATAAAGTAAATCTAATGAAAGAACTAGAAAAAATAAATAAAGTAATTGGCAATCAAATACCAAATGCACCGCACGAGACTTTACTTGTAATTGATGCTACCACTGGGCAAAACGGCATTATGCAAGCGGCATCCTTCAAAGAAATAACTAATATCACTGGTATAGTTTTAACCAAACTAGATGGAACTGCTAAGGGTGGAATAGTTTTAGCCATTAAAGAAGCGGTAAATATTCCAGTTAAATTTGTAGGCCTTGGCGAAAAAATGACTGATTTAATACCATTTGATATTGAAAACTACATCTATGGCTTATTTAAAGATATGCTTTAAACAGATTGTAAAATATCTGTTTTTTTCTTTATTAATAATATTATTTTTGTTACAATTAAAGTAGGTGAGTAGTAAATGTATATTTTTATTTTAATCGGCGGTATAGTTTTACTGTTAATTATCTATATTTTTATAACTTGGAATAGTTTTATTAGTTTAAATAATGGGATTGATGAAGCGTTCTCTGCCATGGATGTATATTTTAAAAAAAGATGGGATTTAATACCTAATTTAGTAGAAACTGTTAAGGGGTATGCTAAACACGAAAGTGAAACCTTAAAAAAAGTCACTGCTTTGCGCAATAAATCATATGACCATTTATCGAATGAAGATAAATTACAAACTAATAATGAAGTAAATAATGATATTAAAACAATTATTGCTCTTGCTGAAAGTTATCCAGACTTAAAAGCCAGCGAAAACTTTTTATCTTTAAGTAAATCGTTAAGTGAAATTGAATCGGAAATTGCTAAATCTCGTAAGTATTATAATGCTGTAATTAGAATATATAATAATAAAGTAGAGAAGTTTCCTAGTAATTTAATTGCTAAAGTCTATGGCTTTAAAACTAAAGAAATGTTTGGTATTACTGATAATGAAAGACAAAATGTGGATGTGGAACTATGAGAAAAATAAGATTTATTCTTTTGGGAATGTTTTTATCATTTATAGGCATTTTATCTCCGAAAGCCCTATATAATGAATATGATTATTATATTGATACTTATAATATTACTATTGATGTAAACAAAGATAATTCATTCGATATTAAAGAAGAAATGTTAGTTTACTTCAATATCTCTAAGCATGGAATTTATCGTAATATTCCTATGCGCAACAATGTTGAAAGATTAGATGGCACAACTTCTAATAATTATGTTAGTATAACTGATGTCAAAACTAATCCTGCAAGTACTATTTCTACTTCTAATGGCAATTATGTAATTAGACTAGGTGATGAATCAACTTTAGTTGATGGTTACCAAACATATACTATTGAATATAACTATAATATTGGTAAAGATCCATTAAAAGATAAAGACGAATTCTATTTTAATATCATCGGTCCCGAATGGGTAGATACAGTAATCGAAAGAGTTAACTTTACCATTAATATGCCAACTGAATTTGATGAGAGTCTTTTAGGATTTTCTAGTGGTTCTGTTACTTCAACTTCTAATAATGTTTATTATGAAGTTGATGGAAATACTATTACTGGTTATTCATATATTCCAATTTATGAAGGAGACGCTCTAACAATTCGTTTAGAATTACCTGAAGGCTACTTTAGTGAAGCCAAAAGTATCTACGGCTCTAACATAACATTATCATTTATTTTACCAATTGGTTGTCTATTAATCGTTTTAGCAATATTTTATTTAAAGTGTTTAAGAAGAAGAGTAATTGATCCAATCGAATTTTATCCTCCAGATGATTATAATAGCTTAGAAATTGCCTTTTTATATAAAGGTAGCGTCACCAATGAAGATGTTATATCTTTACTTGTCTATCTAGCTGATAAAAAATATATCAAAATAGTTGAAGATAAAGCCCAAAACTTATTTTCATCTTCTGGTTTTACTAAAATAATTAAACTAAAAGATTATGATGGTAATAAGAATGAAGAAATGGAATTTATGCAAGGCTTGTTTAGTACGAGCGATGAAGTTACTATAAGTTCATTGAAATATAACTTTTATAAAACATTAAACAGTATTAGAACTACTGTTAATTCTAAAGAAAACAAGAACAAAATCTTACATAAGAGCAATAAAATGTTTAAAACTTTATTTATAATTTTAGCCTATATTTGTTTTGTTGGAACAATAATTCTCCAAGTAATCGATTTTGCTCCAACTAGCATATTAATAATGATTTGTTTTATAACTCTTTTCTATATGCCATTTATTTTTGCTGTATTTGCCATGAAAAATGTTTTAGTTATTAGGATTTTTGTCGGTTTATTTATTCTATTCCATGCTAGTATGTTTTATACTTCCTTAATTGGTAGTTACATAGTAGGTACGTTACCTATAGTAAATATAATTATTGCTATAATTTGTTCTGTTATTATAATTATAATTTCTGGTAAGTTTAATTATCGTACCGAATTTGGTAATAAAATATATGGCCGTATTATTGGGTTTAAAAAGTTCTTAGAAACTGCTGAAAAAGATCAATTAGAACACTTAGTTATGGAAAATCCTGCATACTTCTATGATATATTACCATATACTTATGTTTTAGGAGTATCTGATAAATGGATTAAGAAATTTGAAAGTATTGCTATTGAACCAGCTGATTGGTATGAATCAAGTACTACTTTCAATATAATTGCCTTTAATTCTTGTTTAACATCTGCCATGCGTACTGCTAGAATGAGTTATTCTTCTTCTAGCGGTGGCTCATCATTTAGCGGTGGAGGATCATCTGGTGGAGGTTCTTCCGGCGGTGGCTCCGGTGGCGGCGGCGGTGGCTCTTGGTAAAATACACTTTTTAGTGTATTTTTTTAAAAATTAATTGACGTACATTAGTTTGTTTTATATAATAATTAATATGTTAAAAAGAGTATATAATACTTTTTAAATTTAAACATATTTGTTATAATTATTTTAGTGTGGAGGTTACCGTGAATATATTAGATGGACTAAATAAAGAACAAAAAGAAGCAGTTGAACATATTGAGGGACCTTGTCTAGTACTTGCAGGGGCAGGATCAGGTAAAACCAAAGTTCTAACAATGCGTATTGCTAATTTAATTCAACATGGAATTTATTCCGGCAATATTTTAGCAATTACATTTACCAATAAAGCCGCTAAAGAGATGCGCGAGCGAATTAGTAATGTTGTCGATGATAACTATGCTTTTGTAGGCACATTCCATTCATTTGGCCTAAAAATTATCAGAGAAAACTATGAAGCACTAGGGCTTTCTAAAAACTTTACAATTATCGATTCTGATGATGTAACTAGTATTATCAAAAAGATATTAAAAGATTTGGACTATGACCCTAAACAATATAGCCCAGGCTTTATCCGTAATAAAATAAGTTTTATCAAAAATGAAATGCTTAGTGATGCTGAGGTTGACAAATTTTTAAATAGTCCTCCAGAACAAGTTGCAGCCAAAGTTTATTTTGAATACGAGCGTGTTTTAAGAAGAAACAATGCTGTCGATTTTGATGACTTATTAAAGATGCCTGCAGATTTATTTTTACACAATGAAGAAGTGCTAGATCATTATCAAGAAAAATATCAATATATTTTAATTGATGAGTATCAAGATACTAATGAAGTCCAATACAAGATGGTTAAAAAACTTGCTGAAAAATATCGCAACCTATTTGTTGTTGGAGACCCATCTCAATCAATTTATGGCTTCCGCTGGTCAAATTATCGCAATATTTTAAATTTTGAAAAAGACTATCCCGAAGCCAAAAGTATTACTTTAAATCAAAACTATCGTAGTACTAATACCATTTTGAATGCTGCTAATTCTGTCATCAAGAATAATACAGAAAGCAAAGAAGTAAATTTATTTAGTGAACTAGGTGATGGCGTTAAAGTAAAATACATGCGTAGTTATGATGAGCGTCATGAAGTAACTCTTATTATGGAAGAAATAAAGAAACTTCTTAATAGTGGTTATCATTACCAAGATATTGCTATTCTTTATCGAACGAATGCTCAATCACGTACACTTGAAGAAGGTATGTTAAAAGCAAATTACCCATATAAAGTGGTAGGTAGTTATTATTTCTACAAACGAAAAGAAATTAAAGATTTACTAAGTTACTTACGTCTTATTTCTAATCATGCTGATGATGTATCACTTACAAGAGTAATCAATGTCCCTAAGCGAGGAATTGGTTCTAAATCTATTGAAGATTTAGAAACTCTTGCTAGAGAACAAAATACATCGATGTTTGAAGTATTAAGTAAACCAAAAGAATTAGAGTTTAAAAATCTAATATTAGAATTAACTGAAGCCAGTAAAGATATCGATCTTACTGAACTTATCGATTTAGTGCTTGAAAAAAGTGGCATGAAAGCCGAAATGGAAAAAGATAAAACACTTGAATCAGAATTACGTCTTGAAAATTTAATGGAATTTAAAAGTATTACCGAAAATTATCAACGTGAAACTGGTACTGTTAATCTAGAAGATTTCTTGGAAGATATTTCGCTAGTGGCTGATGTATCGGAACATAATGATAATGACGAAGCAATTACTTTAATGACGATGCATTCTGCTAAAGGCTTGGAATTTAAAGTTGTTTTTCTGGCTGGTATGGAAGAAAATATTATGCCACACTCGATGTCTTTACAAGATAAAGATGGTATTGAAGAAGAAAGAAGACTTTGTTATGTAGCAATAACTAGAGCTAAAGAGCGGCTTTATATAACCAATGCTAAAAGAAGAATGCTTTTTGGTAATACCAACATGAATCCTCCGAGTCGTTTTATCGGCGAAATTGAACCAAGTTTAATTGATAAAGAAGATTTAGGTATTAAAGAGGCTGGCTCATTTGATAAAGAAAAATATTATAATAAAGAAGCAACTGACTATCAACATGGCGAAGTAGTATATCACATGAGCTTTGGTCGAGGTGTAGTAGTTGATTGTGATGACCGTTTTGTAACAGTTGCTTTCGATAAAAGATTTGGTATCAAAAAATTCTTGAGTAATTATCAAGGACTTAAAAGGAGTGGAAAATGAAAAACTTAACTTTAGTAATTATGGCTGCTGGTATGGGTAGCCGTTTCGGTGGCTTAAAACAAATTGAACCAGTTGGACCAAATGGTGAAATTATCGCCGATTATTCAGTATATGATGCAATACGTGCAGGATTTAGTAAAGTTATATTTATTATTCGTAAAGAAAATTTAGAATATTTTAAAAATAACATTTGTAATAAATTTGCCGACAAAATAAAGGTAGAATACGCATTTCAAGAATTAGATATGATTCCTGATGATGTAACTTTACCAGAGGGTAGAGAAAAGATGCTTGGAACTGGCCATGCGCTTTATTGTGCTGCCAATTTGATTGAGGGTGACTTCGTCGTTATCAATGCCGATGATTTCTATGGCTTCGATTCTTATAGAATTGCTGCTAAATTTTTTGAAGAAAATTTAAATAATGATACATACCTTACAGTAAATTATCCATTTTATGTAACTGCAAGTAAAAATGGTGCTGTAAAAAGAGGAGTCGTATTTACTGATGAATCGAACTATGTCATTGATAATCTTGAATGTGAAATAGAAAAGGTGGATAATCAATTAGTTGCCACAGCTTTGTTTAAAAATGAAAAATTTGTTATAAAAGAAGATCAACCAGTCACAGTTAACTTCTTTGGTTTTCGTCAAAGTTTTTTAAAATTGTTGGAAGAAGAATTTGATATTTTTATTCATCGACCACTAGGATTAAAAGATGAATTTTTACTTCCAGAAATTATCCGTCAGGGAATAAATAAAGATGAAATTAAAATGTTAGCTAAAACTAGCGATTCAAAATGGATGGGTATGACCTATAAAGAAGATTTACCTGATTTGAAAAATAATATAGTTGAATTAATAAAGAAAGGAGAATATCCAGATAAACTCTGGGATTAAAATGAATGATTTAGCAAAAAGAGTAGAAGAATTAACGCATATATTAAATGAAGCAAACTATAACTACTATGTTAATGATAATCCGACGATTACCGATCAAGAATATGATAAATACTTGCGCGAACTCATTAATATTGAAACTGAACATCCTGAGTTGGCTGACCCTAACTCTCCTACCAAAAGAGTCGGTGGCCAAGTAATTGACAAGTTTAACAAAATTGTTCATGCTCGTCCGATGTTAAGTTTAGCCAATGTTTTTAATGAAGATGAAATAAGAGATTTTGATGCCAAAATAAAAAAAGAAGGCTATACTCCTGAATATGTCTGTGAGTACAAAATCGACGGTTTAAGTGTTGCTTTAATTTATGAACAAGGGAAGCTAGTGCGTGGAGTAACTCGTGGCGATGGTGTAACTGGTGAAGATATAACTCATAATGTCAAAACAATTAAGAGTATTCCTCTTACTTTACCAAGGCCAATTGATATTGAAGTCCGTGGCGAAATATTTATGAATAAAAGCACATTAAAAAAATTAAATGAACAAAGAGAAAAAGATGGTCAACCACTTCTACAAAATGTTCGAAATGCTGCTGCTGGTTCCATCCGTCAATTAGATTCGCGAGTAACTGCTAAAAGAGAGTTAGATAATTTCATTTATTATTTACCAGAACCTGAAAAGTATGGTATTAAAACTCATCTAGAGGCTCTTGAATTCATGAAATCTCTTGGCTTTAAAGTTAATCCTGCTAATAGATTGGTAAGTGACATTACCAGAATATTGGACTTCATCGACGAAATTACGGAAAAAAGAAATAAACTGCCTTATGAAATCGACGGTGTAGTTATCAAAGTAAATAACATTGCCATGCAAGAAAAGTTAGGATATACTGCTAAATATCCCAAATGGGCAACAGCCTATAAATTTCCTGCTGAAGAAGTATTAACTAAACTTATTGATATTATTTTTACTGTTGGTAGAACTGGAAGAGTTACTCCAAATGCCGTTTTAGAACCGGTAATTGTCATGGGTTCAACTATCAGAAGAGCAACATTACATAACGAAGATTATGTCTTAAGTAAACACTTGATGATTGGTGATACTGTTGCAATACGTAAGGCCGGAGATGTTATTCCCGAAGTAGTTGAAGCTAAATTTGAACGGCGAACTGGTAAGGAAATCCCTTTTCAAATGACTCATGAGTGTCCAATGTGTCACTCTAAACTTGAAAAAATTGCTGGCCAAGCCGACTATTACTGTAAAAATCCTGAATGTCCAAAACGTAACATTGAAAGTATCATTCATTACGTATCTAGAGATGCTATGAATATCGAAGGACTGGGAGATGAAATCGTCGAAGAACTTTATAATCTTGGTTTTGTTAAAAGTATAACTGATCTATATTCTTTAGAAGATAAGAAAAAAGCCATTATGGAATTTGATGGTTATGGTGAAAAAAGTTTAAATAAAATAATTGAAAATATTGAAAATTCTAAAAATAATAGTTTAGAAAGATTATTATATGGTCTGGGAATCAAAGAAATTGGTACTAAAACAGCCAAATTGTTAGCAAGCGAATTTAGTACAATGGATATGCTCATTGGGGCAACAAGGGAAGAATTAGAAAGCATCCGGGATATTGGTAGTATAACTGCTAAAAGTGTTGTTGAATATTTTGCTACTCACAAGGATTTAATAGAAGAATTAAAACATATTGGCATCAATATGACCTATAAAGGACGTATTGCTGGAACCAATGAACTTGTTACTGATAAAAAATTTGTTATCACAGGTACTATAACTGGCTGGGGGCGTAATGAAATTAAAGACAAATTAGAGAGCTTCAATGCTAAAGTTAGTGGCTCTGTAAGTAAGAACACAGATATAGTAATTGTTGGGGCTAATCCTGGTAGCAAATATCAAGATGCTTTGAATTTAGGAATTACCATTTGGGATGAGGCAAAAACATTAGAAGTATTAAATAATTTGCAATAAATAATATATATGTAGTATAATTATGTTACTCGAGGAGGGTGAATATTTTTGAATAAGTTAAAAGAAATATGGGGGAAGAATAAGGTTTTAATCGTTTTAGGAATAATCCTTATTATCTGTTTTATTGCTATTTTAATTGTAACTTTCTCATTCTTTTTCGGAGGAAGTGAATCAGTTTATGGTGATAGATTAGATGGTATTGAAAATTATCCTATTGAAGATTCTTTCATCGATGAATATATTGCTAATTTAGAAAGTGATGAAATGATTAATTCTGCAACTTTTGATACAAAAGGAAGAATTATTTATGTTACTATCGATTTTGTTGGGGATACTTCTTTAGTTGAAGCCCAAAGTAAAGCAGCAGCATCCTTAGAACAATTTAGTGAAGAAACATTATCATATTATGATATTAACTTTACTCTTATAAGTGAATCTACTGAAAATAGTGAAGGATTTACAATTATGGGTGCTCGTAATGTTGCAGGTTCAGGTCTAGTCTGGAATAACAACACACCTATAGAAAGTGAAGAAGAGTCATAATGAAAAAAAAGAGAAGTTTAATAATAATTGTGGTTAGTGTAATTGCTGTTATTGCCATTTGTATTGGTTTATATTTTCTTTTAAGTGACGAAAATAAATTAACAGTTGCTGAAAGAAACTGGATTAATGAAAACATTAATACTATTCAAAATATAAATGTTATTAATAATGCTAATGTTTTTGGTAAAAATGGTGAAGGTGTCTTCTACGATTTTATTTCTTCTTTTGAAGAAGAATATGGAATGACTACTAATGCTATAACTTTTAACAGTGGTAATAATCCATCTGGTCTAACATTAGGTTCAAAAACTAGTGTTAGTGATTCAGATATTGTATTTTATGAAGATCATTATGTTTTAGTAAGTAAAACTGGAGAAAAGATTTCTGAAGCAGAAGATTTATCAGGAAGAACAATAGGTATTCTTAATAGTGATTTAAGTTATGTATCAAAGTATGTTAACAATGTAACAAATGTTAGTTTTACCCAATTTGAATCTACTGAAGAATTATTTAAAGCCTTAGATGAAGATTTAAATTTTGTAGTAGTTCCTTTATTACAATATCTAAATACAATTTTAAGTAATGATTATAATATAGTTTATCATTTCAGTGATATTAAAGTTTATTATACTTTGCAAACTAATGATTCAACTCTTAGTAGTGTTTTAAAGAAATTTTATGCTAAATGGCAAGATAATTTTGAAGAATCTTACAACAGAGCATTATTTGATACATTTACAACATCTTTGAATATAAGTGATACTGAAATTGATTCTCTTCAAAGTGTTACCTATAATTATGGTTTTGTCAATGCTTCTCCATATGAGGTAATAACTGGTGGTAAATATGGCGGAATAGTTGCTGTTTATCTAAGTAAATTTAGTGACTTCGCTGGTGTTGAATTCAATTTTGAAAGATACAAAAATTACAATAGATTTACTAATGCTGTTGCTAGTGGTGACATCGATTTATATTTTAATTACTACAATTTTACTGATGATTTCAATCAAACTAGTGGTTTAAATATCGAATATGTTGTAGCAGCCCGTCGTGATAATTTTGAAGTAATAAAATCAGTTAATTCCCTTATTGGTAAAACTGTCTACGTTGGGGAAAATAGTAAAATATATGATTATATTAAAAATATTTCAGGCATAAATATCGAAACATTTTCTACAACTAATGATTTATTTAAATTAAATAAACGTGATGTTTACATAGTTTTAGACAAATATACTTTTGATTACTATAGTGATAATCGTCTTGACAACTATACAGCTAGATATAGTGACTACATTGATTCTGTTTATACCTTTAAAGTTCGTACTGACAGTGCTTTATATCGTTTATTAGATAAATATATTAGTGTTTTAGATGAAAATACCATTATTTTTGAAGGCTTAGATAATCATTATGAAACTATAAAAAGTGGTAGAGTAATAACCAAGATTGCTGAATATATTTTATATATTGTAATTATTGCTATCATTATTGCTTTAATAGTAATTAAAAAGAGTAAAAAAATAACTATTGCTCGTAAAATTAAAAAAGAAGATAAAATGAAATTTATTGATCAACTAACTTCACTTAAGAATCGTAATTTCTTGAATGAAAACATTGAAACATGGAATAATAATACTATCTATCCTCAAACAATTGTGGTAGTTGATTTAAATAAGATTCAAGAAATCAATGACTTATATGGTTATAATGAAGGCGATAGGCAAATAAAAGCCGCAGCCAATATTTTAGTTAAAACACAATTAGATAATAGTGAAATCCTGCGTACTGATGGTAATGAATTTGTTATTTATTTAGTAGGATATAGTCAAAAACAAATAAGTAATTATATTCATAAATTAAATAAAGAAATAAAGAAACTGCCATATGAACATGGTGCTGAATTTGGTTATAGTATGATATTAGATGATATTAAAACAATCGAAGATGCCTTAAATGAAGCAGTTGAAGATATGAAGAAACAAAAAGAAGCGGGGAAAAATGAAAAAGAAACTAAAAGGTGAGTTAAAGGAATTCTTTGATAATTTTATTAAAGTTCTAAAAAGACCAGATATGGCTATTTTGCCTGGGCAATTAGCCTTTTTCTTCGTTTTAGCAATAGTTCCCACAATAACCCTTATTAGTTATGGAGCAACTGCTCTGAATTTATCCACTGATGTTATTTTTGATTTTTTATCAAATGCTTTTTCTAAAGATATTGCAGCTCTTTTACTTAATGTTCCTCAAACAGATAATATATCAGGTTTAGGTTTCTTTATTGTTGTCCTTGTAGGATACATTACTGCTTCAAATGGACCAGCATCAATTATTGTTACTTCCAATACTATTTATGGCGAAGAACAATCAGGATTCTTAAAAAGAAGATTAAAAGCTCTAATTATGACATTTTTCTTAGTATTACTTTTCATATTTATGTTAGTAGTCCCTGTATTTGGAAATAAAATAGTTGAGCTATTTCAATTCGTCGATTTAAATAGTTCTATAACTGAAAAAGTAACAATGATTATAACTATTTTACAAGGTCCTATTACTTGGTTAATTATGTATTTCTTTATTAAAATACTATATACCATTGCCCCAAATAAAAAAGTTAAAAGCAAAAGTGTAGGATATGGGGCAATATTCACCAGCCTTGCTTGGATAATAATTACTTATATTTATTCGTATTATATTAACAATATTGCTTATTATGCTACATTTTATGGCAGTTTAGCCAATATTGTCATACTTATGATTTGGATTTATTTATTGGCTTATGCTTTTACTATCGGTATGGCTCTAAATTATCGTAAAGAGGAAGTAGAATTAGAAAAAACTGGTACTATAAAAGTCCAAGAATAGATAATAATAAGGATATGTACAACAGGTATTACTTATGTACATGATTCCTTTTTTCGATATCAATCTAGTATTAGTTTACTAACGATATTGAAAAGTAATATCTTGAAGTTCCCGTTTGGGAACTTTGTTTTTTTGCACCATACAAGAAACCATACAAGAAACCATACAAGATAATTGCTTATTTTTCGAATGAAGTGTATAATATTTGTTATAAAAATAGAATATAGATAATAATTGTGAACAATAGACAAATAAATTCTTATTTGTTAAAATTGACATACAAGGAGTAGTAAAAAACATGAGTAAAAATAAAAAGCATAATAAGATGAGTTTTGGAAAATACTTAAGCATATTTTTATTAATTGTAAGTGTACTTGTTTTAGTGTTAGTTTATTTTATTAATGTATTACCATTAGAATACTTTATAGTATTAGTTATATTAGTTCTTATTACAGATTTATTTGCGATAATGCTTTTGCTATCAAAAGGGCGTATCCGTAATGTAATAGGTATTCTTCTAACTATTATATTATTAATCCTGATGATTTTTGGGATAACTTATGAATTAAATACTCTTGATTTTTTAAAGCAATTTGGTTTTAATAGTTATAAAACTGAAAATTATAATGTTATAGTTTTAGATAGCAGTGAGTATGATGAATTAGAAGATTTAAATGACCTTTCTATTGCTCATTTAGATTTGGATACTCATAAAGGCTTGCAAAATGCTGTTGCTGACATAAAAAAAGAAATTGATTTTACATCATTAGTTGGAGAAGATATCAGTGATTTAACAGAAATGCTTGAGTCTGATGAAACATCAGCCATTATTTTAGAATCAGCTCAACTTAGTATTATCGAAGAAGAAAATAAAGAATTTTATGATAGTATTCGCATTATCTGGAGTACAGATGTTGAAATTGAAATTGCTAAAATCGGCGAATCAGTTGATGTAACCAAAGATTCATTTAATATACTAATATCAGGTATAGATACATATGGATCAATTACTAAAGTTTCAAGAAGTGATGTTAATATTTTAGTTACAGTTAATCCTAGTACTCATAGTATTTTACTAACTAGTATTCCTCGTGACTATTATGTATTACTTCCAGAATTTAATGAATATGATAAACTTACCCATGCTGGTATTTATGGAATTGAAACATCTGTTAGTGCTGTTGAAAATTTGCTTGATACTACTATTAATTATTATATTAAAGTAAATTTCACATCTTTGATTGATATTGTTGATGCTCTTGGAGGTATAACTGTTGAATCAAATTATGATTTTACGACCCAAGATGGCTATCATTTTACCAAAGGAACTAATGAACTAAATGGTAAAGAAGCATTATCATTTGCTCGCGAAAGAGCATCATTTGCTGATGGGGATCGTATCCGTGGCCAAAATCAAGAATTAATTTTAGCATCATTAATAAATAAAGCCATGAGTGCTAGTATTATTACCAATTATGTTGATTTATTAAATGCTTTAGATGATAAATTTGTAACTAATATAACGGATGAAGAAATAACTGACTTTATTAAAAAACAAATTTCGGAAATGCCTTCTTGGAATATCAATGCAATTAGTTTAGATGGCTCTAATGCTTATGATTATACATATAGTTATAAAAGTCAAAAATTATATGTTATGAAACCATATGAAGAATCAGTATTAAATGCTAAAGAACAAATAAATAATACTCTTTTACAGTAAGAAGTGTCAAGTAAACACTTCTTTTTTTGCCACAATTTATCTTTATTTGTCGAAGTTGTTTAAAACATAAATATTTTGCTCTATATTTAGTATGTAAGGTGATTACATGTTAAAAATGGACTTAGAATTTAATAAAGGAATACTCTTTGTTAGATTACGAGGTAAACTTCTTCGTAAAAATTGTTACAAGATAAACAATTATTTGAATCCAGTTTTAAAAAAACACAAAATAAAATATGTAGTTTATAACTTCTTCTTTTTAGAAGATATTGATTCATCAGGTATAGATGCGATATTAAATACCAAATATATTGTTAAAAACAATAAAGGTAAAATAAGAATGTGCGAGATAAATAATAATATCAAAGAAAAAATAAAAAGAACAAGACTGGCTAGAATATCAAATGAACTAGCAGCCTTCAAGTTACTCGAGGTGGCATAATGGATAATGTTTTAGAAAGTGTAATTAAAAGTAGTGCAGGTCTTATTTGGAAAATATCAAAAATGTTTTATGGCGTAGAAAAGGCTGATTTGTATCAAGCAGGAGTTCTCGGAGTAATAAAAGCCTATAATAATTATCAAAGTGATGGCGATACTAAGTTTAGTACATATGCTTATAAATATATTTATGGTGAAATGTATGCAGTTGCTTCTTCTAAAAGTATAAAGGTAAGTAAAGATATTTTAAAACTTAGTAAAATGATTGAGCATGGACGCAATATCCTGGCTCAAAAATTGTTACGTACCCCATCAAATAGTGAACTAGCGGCATTCCTAGAAATAGAAGAAGAAAAAATAGAGCAAGCTCTTTTATGTGCAAGTAGTATACTTTCAATTGACAATGAAAGTGATGATGAAAGAAGTTTACATGAAACTATTGCTCTTGAAGAAGCCGTTACTCAAGATGAAAAAATGTTATTGAGTGAATCACTTGATACTTTAAATTCTTTAGAAAAAGATATTATAAGTGCTCGTTATTATGAAGATTTAACGCAAAGTGAAACTGCTAGAAAATTAGGCATTACTCAAGTTATGGTATCTCGTTATGAAAGTAAAAGTTTAGCCAAAATGCGGGAATTTATGTATATGTAATTATTTTCCTAACATACTAATGTTAGGTGATCTTATGAATAAAGAAGAATATAAGAAAATGGTAGAAAAGCATACTCCTAAAGAACCTCGTTTAAGAAATATTGGAGTTGCTTTTTTAGTGGGAGGTTTTATTGGTTTTATCGGCGAGTTTCTAATATTTATGTTAACTGAATCTTTTGGTATGTCTCAAAGTGTTGCTGGCATTTATACTTGCCTTATTATTATTGGTGGTGCCAGTTTACTTACAGCTTTTGGTTTCTTCGATAATTGGGTAACTAAATGTAAGTGTGGACTAATAATTCCCACAACTGGTTTTGCCCATAGTGTAACTAGTAGTGCTCTTGATTATAAAAAAGATGGACTAATAACGGGACTGGGATCTAACTTTTTTAAACTAGCGGGCTCTGTAATTTTATATGGTGTTATTTCAGCATTTATATTAGTGATTGTGCGGGTGGTTATCGGTGGCTAGTACAAAATATAAAAATGTTTATTTGAGTGATTTTGTTACTTTAGTAGGACCTCTCGAAAGAGAAAGTCATTTAAAAAAGTATAATTTAGTAATGAATGACTATTATTATGGCGAAAAAACCTTTGAACAAGCCGAAATAAAAATGCAAAAATCTGTAATTGATCGCATTCTTGAACAAAATTGTTTGAAAAATTCGGATGTTTCATTGCTAGTAGGAGGAGATTTAACTAATCAAATTGCTATTACTAGTTATAGTGCTAAAAATTTCAATTTTCCTTTTTTAGGAGTATATTCAGCATGTGCCACATTTGTAGAAAGTTTAATTGTTGCTAGCAACTTTGTTGAATATTCTGGTTTTAAAAAAGTTATCGGAGTTACAAGTTCTCATAATTTAACTGCTGAAAAGCAATTCCGTTATCCAATTGAATATGGTGCACCTAGACCGCACACTGCTACATTTACTACTACTGGTGCTATTGCTACTCTTATAAGTAAGAAACCAAGTAAGATAAAAATAGAGTCATCGACGATTGGTACTCCAGTTGATATGGGAATAAGTGATGCTAATAATATGGGAGCAGTAATGGCTCCGGCGGCTGCATCAACTCTTATGGCTCATTTGACGGAATTAAAAAGAGATGTTTCTTATTATGATTTAATACTTACTGGTGATTTAGGTTGTGTTGGGGCTAAGATTTTAGAAGATTATTTAGCAACTAATTATAATATTAAGATGAAAAAATATTTAGATGCCGGTTGTGAACTATTTTTAAGTAGTCAAGAAACATATGCCGGAGGTAGTGGACCAGCCTGTCTTCCTTTAGTTTTGTTTAATAAAATTTTAACTACTAAAAAATATAAAAAGATTTTAATAATTGCTACCGGAGCATTACATTCAGTTGCCTTAGTTAATCAATCTAAGCCAATACCAGCCATTGCTCATGCTCTTAGTTTGGAGGTGGAATAGATGAATTTTTTAAATGCTTTTTTATTCGCTGGATTTGCTTGTGCTATTGCCCAAATAATTTTGGATAATACGAAACTTACTCCTGGACATATCACAAGTATTTATACTGCTGTAGGAGCTTTTCTTTCATTTTTAGGTATTTATGATAATCTAATTTCTAAATTTGGAGCAGGGGCAACAACTCTTATTTCCAATTTTGGTCACATGTTATATTCTGCTGCTATCCAAGGATATAATGAAGAAGGTGTCCTAGGAATATTTACAAATATGCTAACAAAATCATCTGCTGCCATCACTGGTGCAATCGTATTTGCTTTTCTTATTGCCTTAGTATTTAAGCCAAGAGACTGAATAAAAACAAATGTTTGTAATTTTTTGTTGACTTTTAATAGAAAGTATATTAAAATTAGTTTGTATCAGGGTAAAATACTATTAGGAGGAAACAATGAAATCAACTAAAGATGAAAAGAATAAAGATAAAGCATTAGAGCAAGTCCTAGCCGATATTGAAAAACAATTTGGTGCAGGTGCGATAATGAAATTAGGGGATAATGAACATATCGAAGTTGACGTGGTATCTAGTGGTTCTATTGCAATTGATGTTGCTTTAGGTGTTGGAGGTTATCCAAAGGGCCGAATTATTGAAATATATGGACCTGAATCAAGTGGTAAAACTACAGTTGCTTTGCAAGCTATTGCGGAAGTGCAAAAGGCTGGGGGAAGAGCAGCATTTATCGATGCCGAACATGCTCTTGATCCTGTTTATGCCAAAAATTTAGGAGTAGACATTAATGAGCTTTTGTTAAGTCAACCAGATACTGGAGAACAAGCCTTAGAAATCTGTGATGCCTTAGTTAAAAGTGAAGCCGTCAATATTATTGTTATCGACTCTGTTGCAGCATTAGTGCCACAAGCCGAAATTGATGGTGAAATGGGAGACTCTCATGTTGGTTTGCAAGCCCGTCTTATGTCCCAAGCCTTAAGAAAACTATCAGGTACAATGAATAAGACTAAAACTACAGCCATATTCATTAACCAACTTCGTGAAAAAGTAGGAGTAATGTTTGGTAATCCCGAAACTACTCCTGGTGGTAGAGCCTTAAAATTCTATTCGACAATTCGCCTTGATGTTAGACGTGGTGAACAAATAAAAGTTGGAGATCAAATAATTGGTAATAAAACTAACATTAAAGTTGTTAAAAATAAAGTGGCTCCACCTTTTAAAACAGCAACTGTTGATATCATGTATGGTGAAGGAATATCTAAAGAAGGTGAAATAATCGATATTGCTAGTGACTTGGCAATCATAGATAAATCTGGAGCTTGGTATTCTTATAATGGAGAAAAGATTGGTCAAGGCAAAGAAAACGTTAAAACATTCTTAAAAGAAAATCCTGCTATTCGTGAAGAAATTGAAACCAAAGTTCGTGAACATTACGGTTTTATTAAAAAGAAAGATAAAAAAGAAAAAACAGATTAGATGTATCATAAAAAAGTCAAAAAACAAAATTTGACTTTTTTATTTGTAAAAAAAATTGACTTTATGAAGATATTATTTTAAAATGTTTATAGGATAGGTAAGAGGCATATGAAAAAATTAGCACAATTAAAAGAATTGTTTAATAAAGATGTAACTGATACCTTAAAGAAACATAAAATACCTCTAGTCGGTGGATTAGTAGTATTTCTTTTAGCGTGTGTTGGAATTTTTATAACTTATGCTTATTACCAAGTTACTGATGTTACACCAATTATTGGTGGTTCGACAGGTAAAATTGCTGATTTGGATGTTCGGGTTATGGCTGAAGAACGTGATACTAATGGTAATGGTTTAGGTTCGTATGCCCTATATCCTTATATACCAGAAGCTGGCTATGCCTATAATGAAGGCAAGAGTTACTGTACTAATGGTTCAACAATAAATTATAATCCTGCAACTTATGAAGCAGATATTACAGCATATGGTCATGATGTATGCTATCTTTACTTTGATTCAACTGCTAATCTAGATTTAACTTTAAATGTCTATGCTCAAAATATTGATTCTGATGGTAATGGTATTGAAGGTGAATATACTAAATTAGAAACAACTGCCTTACCAAGCATTGGTTATGTGCTTAATACCGAAAAGAGTAGTTGTGAAAATGGTTCATCTTTAAGTTATAGTGATGAAGAAAACATGTTTACCGTTGATGCCACTGGTAAAGATGTATGTACTGCTTATATGGATGCTATAGATGTTGACATTCAACTTAAATTGTATATTCAAGCTAAAGCTGGTTCGTCGACCTATTATGAAGCTGATACAATTCCATCAAATGTCTATTATGAGTTGGGTAGTGAATCAGCTTGTACTGGAACATCAACATTATCTATTCAAAACCAAAAAGTGGTTATTGCAGCTACAAGTAGAACAAGTTGTGTTGCTTACTTAAATGTAGCAGATGGCCCAATTATCCAAAGTATGCAACTTTCTGCAAATACAGTTACTTTAAATGATAGTAATGCTGGAACAAATCCAACAACATATTATTATAGTGCAGATGCTGGAGCTAACTATGTTTCAAGTTCTGATAACACTTATACTTTTGAAAATGTCGATCCAAACGGAACAGAATTTAAAGCATATGCTGTTGATGCCTCTGGTAATACCTCATCAATTCTTACCACCACAACAGAAGATAATTATGTATTTAATGGTATTTATGATTATTCATCAGGCGTTCAAACTGTGCCAATCGAAGTATCTGGATATTATTATTTACAAGTATGGGGTGCTCAAGGAGGTTCTTATAACGAAGAAATTGCTCCTGGAGGAAATGGTGGCTATTCTAAAGGGTATATTTATTTAAATGCTGGTGATACTTTATATATTAATACAGGTGGCAAAGGTGGATATGGCACATCTAATAGTTCTACTGCGACTTCTGGTGGCGGAGTAAACGGTGGTGGATCTGCTGGATACCGTGGTGGTGCTGGTGGTGGTGCGACCGATATCCGTATTAATCAAAATGACTTGTATTCTCGTGTAATTGTCGCTGGCGGTGGTGGTGGATCGTTCTATCAATCATCAAGCATTTATGCTCTAGGTGGTGCCGGTGGTGGCGCAACTGGTGTTGCTGGCGAACATTATAATTCATCATATGCTTATTATAGTGGCAAAGGCGGAACACAAACTGCTGGCGGTTCCGGTGGAACAGCGGAAGAAAAAGCTTATTATGGAAATGCTGGCGTATTTGGTATCGGTGGTAATACAGGCACTAGATATCAAAGCACATCGATATACTCCAATGGTGCCGGTGGTGGTGGCTGGTACGGCGGTGGTGCTGCTGGACATTACAATGGCGAAACAAATAATCGTTATGCTGGCGGTGGTGGTGGCTCTGGTTATGTTTATACTGAATCAACTGCTTCAAGTTATCCAAATGGATGCCTGCTTAATGATAGTTATTATTTAACAAATGCTAGTACACATGCTGGTAATACTGCTTTTGAATCTCCAACCGGTGGAACCGAAACAGGACATGAAGGCAATGGCTATGCTAAAGTTACATATGTCGGTCAACAATTATCTTAGGTGTTATTATGAACTGTAAAAGATGTGGAAAACCTTTACCTAATCGCGGTGTAACTTGCAAGTTTTGTGGAACACTGATGGATCAAGAACAAATAGATTATCAACGTAAAATGAATGATAAACATAACGAACGTATTGAACTATTAAGTGAAAAATACGGTAGAGAAAATAATATAGAATATCGCAAACCTAAGGAAAATAAAGCCTTAGGTCTTGCCGTTATCATAATTGTACTTTTATTTTTAATTATATTAACCATACTAATTAATGTAATTAGATAAAAGGTGATAATATGTTATTTATATGTATTAAAATATTTTTAGCAAGAATAGTAGATGTAAGCTTAGGTACAGTGAGAACTGTCCTAGTAGTAAAGGGAAAAAACTTTACACCTGCTATTGTTGCTTTTTTTGAGGTCTTAATTTGGTTCTATGCGGCTCGTGAAGCATTAAATACCAATATTGACTCGATTTTAATTCCTATATTTTATGCCGGCGGGTATGCAGCAGGAACCTATATTGGGACTTTTATATCTACGCATTTCTTTGAAGGACTCATCGGAGTTCAAGTTATAACTAAAACATCTTTAGAACCTAAAATGCTAAAAGAGATTCGTGACTCCGGATTTGGTGCATCAGTAGTAGATTTAAAAAACACTCATGACAAAACCAAGAAAGATATGCTAATAATTCATCTTAATAAAAGTAAACTAAAAAATTTAACGAAAATTATTCGTAAAAATGATCCAGATGCTTTTGTAGCAATAAATGAAAATAAGTATATTCAAAATGGTTTGATAAAATAGTTCAACAAAAGTAGACAAAATCTCTTATGGACAAGACTTTATTAGTGTGATAGCATAACTAACCAAGGAAGAAAATTACTTTGGGAATTCCATCAAACTAGCTTATAAGTATTTTTCTTTATATTAAAGAAAGAGGGATTTTGGTTAATGAATAAAAAAAATAATACGGTAAAGGGATCGGATGATAACTGCTTTAAAGCAATTGTAGCATCTCCTAAAGGGAAAGAAATACTAGAACATATATTAAAGCAAGTATTAAGAAAAGATGCAGAGAAAAAGAGATGCTTCATAATACAGAATTGGATATAGCTTATAATGATGGTGTTGTTCAAGGTGTTGAACAAAAAGAAATAGAAGTTATTAAAAATATGCTTGAATTAAAACTTCCAATTTCAACGATTGCAAAAACATTAAATATAAGTGAAGATGAAATAGAAAAAATGATTAAAGAGAATAATCTCGATAAATAAAGTAGTACAATTATTTACTTATGTTTGATATGACATTGAAAGACTTTTTATCCGAGTGATGAGATAATAAGGGAGTATGGTGAAGCATTAATGAAATATAGTGAAAAGGGATTTATTTATCCATTTACTCATGAGGAAGAACAAGAATTAAAACATAATACAGAAAACAATTAGCATATGATGAAGGTGTTGAGCAAACTAAAATAGAAATGATAAAGAATTTCTATAAAGTAGGCACCCCTTTTGAAGATATAGCTAAAGCTAGTAATCTAAGTGTAGAAAAAGTAAGAGAAATAATCGAGAAAAAGCAAAAAAATAATTGATGACTGTAAATTTTTCTTTTAATTCCAAAGAAACTATGCTATAATTAAATTGCAATTTTAAGTGGGCAGAAAATCCCACTTTTATTATTAGTTATGGAGGCATTATGCAAGAAAAATTAGCAAAATTAAAAAATGATTTACAAAAAGTATTAGAAAGCGAAGAAATTATTGTTGATGGTGTAACCTATGAACATAAAGGTAATTATAATTTTCTGACAATTACTTTAGACAAAGTCGGGGGAATTGATTTAGAGATGATTGTTCATGCTACAGGCATTGTCGATAAAGTAGTAGACAAGGCCGATATAACTGATGATAGTTTTATAATGGATGTAGTAAGTAAGGAAAGAGGTTAAAAAATGAATAGTAAAGAATTGATTAAAGCCTTAGATAATCTAGTGGCTGAAAAAAATATTAGTCCTGATGTTGTTTTTGAAGCATTACAACTAGCCCTTCAAACAGCATACAAGAAAAATTTTAATTCTAAGACAAATGTCCGTGTTGATATTAATCGTGAAACTGGAGAAATTAAAGTATATTCTTATTTAGTAGTTGTTCCAGAATATGATGAAGGCAGCGAAGAAATTGATGAAGAAGGAAATGTTAAAAAAATCGAACCTCAAATCAATCGTGATGCTCAAATATTGCTTGAAGACGCTGAGAAGATTGTTCCAGGTATAAAAGTTGGTGAAACTATTGAACAAGAAGTAACCCCAGCGGATTTTGGTCGTGTTGCCGCAGGAACTGCTAAACAAGTAGTAATGCAAAAAATAAGAGAAGCGGAAAAAGCAAGTATTATAGAAGAATTTGCTGATAAGCAAGATGAATTAATGCTTGGTATGGTTGCTCTAGAAGATCAAAATAATTATTATATTGATTTAGGCAGAACTAGAGGAATACTTCCTAAAAAAGAAATTATTCCTGGCGAAAAAATAGTTATGGGTTCTAATATTAAAGTTTATGTTACTAAAGTTGAAAATGGACCTAAAGGACCAGTTATCAAATTATCTCGAAAGAATTATGGATTCGTTAAAAGATTATTTGAACATGAAATACCTGAAGTAGCAAATGGTACTATTGTTTTACAAATGGTAGTTCGTGAACCAGGAATTCGTAGTAAGGTCGCTGTTTATTCAACAAATGATAAAATTGATCCAATCGGTGCCTGCATTGGTGAACGTGGCTCAAGAATCGCTGGCATTTTAAAAGAATTAAATGGTGAAAGAGTAGATATCATTCCATATAATACTGACCCTGTAGAATTTATCAAGAACGCTATGACTCCTGCTAAAGATGTTATTGTAAGTATTACTGATGAAGAAAAGAAAGCCGCTTTAGTTATAGTTAATGAAGATAATTTATCTCTTGCAATTGGTAAAAAGGGAAGCAATATTAAACTTGCTAGTCGTCTTACAAAATACAAATTAGAAATTAAGACAATGGAAGAAATTAATAAAGCAGGTAATAGTTAATGAAACAAAAAAAAATACCAATGCGCAGTTGTGTAGTTACTCGTGAAAAATTACCTAAAAAAGAATTAATTCGAGTAGTAAGAACTCCAGAAGGTAATATAATAATAGATGAAAGTGGTAAAAGTAATGGAAGAGGTGCCTACTTAAAAAGAGATTTAGAAGTCATTAAAAAAGCTCAAAAATCTAAAATTCTAAATCGTACTTTAGAAGTAGAAGTGCCAGATGAAATATTTGCGGAGTTAGAAAATATGATAAAATAAAGTTGTTAAAAGAAAGGAAAGTGATAACATGACCGTAAGTGATTATGCTAAAGATGTTAACTTATCAGTAGCTGAAATATTAAAGAGATGTTCTGAATTAGGAATAAGTGTAAAAAGTGCCAATGATGAACTAACCGATGATGATATTATTATGCTAGATAATACTATCAATTTAATCAGTACTGATGAAGAAACAACATTTGAAGAAGAGGAAGAAATCGACGATAAAGTTGATGAAATATTAACCTCTAGTACATTTGATAAGGCTAGAAAAGAAAGTAACTTCAAACAAAAATTAAAGAAAAAAGATTCTAATAATAAAAATGAATTTAATATGCTAAAAAAAGAAATGTACAAGCATAAAAATAAACTGATGAGTAATGTTACTGATGATTCTATTGTTGTATATAAAAATGGTATGACAGTAGGAGATCTTGCAACTTCTTTAAATGTAAATAATACTGATATTATCAAAAAGTTGATGCAATTAGGTTTAATGCTTAATGTAAATCAAAGTATTGATTTTGAAAATGCTGAAATAGTTGCCCTTGATTATGGTAAAACATTAAAAAGAGAAGAAACGCAAGATGTTGCTAATTTTGAAGAATATGAAATAGTTGATGCTCCTGAAGATCTTGTCAAAAGACCTCCGATTGTTACTATCATGGGACATGTCGATCATGGTAAAACTACATTGCTAGATTATATTAGAAATACTCATGTAGTTGATAAAGAATTCGGTGGTATAACTCAACACATTGGGGCATATCAAACTAAATATAAAGATGATTTAATAACATTTATCGATACCCCAGGACATGCGGCATTTACTGAAATGCGTGCTCGTGGTGCTAGTGTAACTGATATTGTCATCATTATTGTGGCAGCAGATGATGGTGTTAAACCACAAACTAAAGAAGCAATCGATCATGCTAAGAGTGCAAATGTGCCAATTATTGTTGCTGTTAATAAGATTGATAAACCTGATGCTAATATTGACCGTGTTTTAACAGAAATGAATGAAGCAGGAATCACACCAGAAGCATGGGGCGGAGATGTACCTTTCATCAATATTTCTGCTGTAACTGGTGAAGGCATCGACCTTTTACTAGAAACTATTCTTACGATTGCTGAAATGAATGAACTTAAAGCAAACCCTAACCGTTATGCGGTTGGAGCAGTAATTGAATCTCGTTTAGATAAAAATGTCGGAGGAATTGCATCTTTCTTAATCCAAAATGGAACACTTCGTATCGGCGACCCTGTTGTTGTTGGTACAAGTTATGCTAAAGTGCGTACTATGAAAAATGACCGTGGTGAAGCAATAGCCTTTGCAGGACCATCAACACCTGTAGAAATTACTGGATTATCGGAAAATCCTTCTGCTGGAGATAAATTTATGGCATTTGAAACTGAAGCTGAAGCGAAACATATTGCTCAAAAAAGAACAGATGCTGCCAAAGAGAATGCAAATAAACAAAAGCGTGTTTCTTTAGATGATTTATTTGCATCTGTTGATGCCGGTAATAAAGAAATAAATATCATCCTAAAAGCTGATGTTCGTGGATCTGAAGAAGCAGTTAAGAATGCTTTAGAAAAAGTAACAACCAAAGATGTTAAAGTGAATGTTATCCGTAGTGGCATCGGTGCAATTACTGAATCAGACGTTGTACTTGCTACTGCTTCAAATGCTATTATCATTGGTTTTAATGTTGTCGCTGGTGCTAACAGTAAAGAACTAGCCAAAGAAAAGAGCGTCGATATTCGTCTTTATACAATTATTTACAAATTAATCGAAGACATTGAAGCGGCTATCAATGGTATGCTTGATCCGGTTTATGAAGAACATATACTTGGTAGTGCTGTAATTAGAAAAATATTTAAATTTTCTAAAATTGGTAATATTGCTGGATCTTATATAACTGATGGCTTTGTTAAAAATGGTGCTCTAGCTAGAGTAATCCGCGACGGTATCATTATTGCTAGTGATGATTCCATAGCTTCCCTTCAAAGAGAAAAAGATACTGTAAAAGAAGTTAAAAAAGGATTTGAATGCGGAATAACATTAGATAAATTCAACGACTTTAAAGAAGGAGACACTATAGAATGTTATGAAATGGTGGAGGTTCCTCATGCCTAGTCACAAAATAGAACGTATTGCTAGTGATATATCTCGTAACATTAGTGATATCTTAGCTAATGAAGCAAATGATTCTTTACTTAAAACCATCACAGTTACTGGCTGTCATGTTACAAATGATTTAAGTTTTTGTAAAGTTTATTTTACATCCTTATCTAATTTAGATAAAAAAATATTAGAACGGGAATTAAATGAAGCAGCTCCTTACATCCGCGGTGAAGTAAGCAAGCGTGTTGATATTAGACATACGCCAGAAATAAAATTCATCTATGATGAATCAATAGAATACGGTAAAAAAATTGATGATATAATTAGTTCACTAAACTAAGCATATAAGGAGTTAAGTAATGGAAAATAAACATAACATGACCAAAGAAGATAATATCTTTTTTGCTAAGAGAAAATTGGCTGATAATATTTATAAAAGTGCTAACTTAGAAGGGATTGCTGTAACTTTTGCAGATACTTATGCTTTTATGAATAATGTTAATACAGGAAATATTTCAATAGATGATATGTTGAAATTAAAGGGCCTAAAAGACGCTTAGCAATATGTTTTTGATACTATTGATGAAGAAATAACAATTGATTATATAAAGAAAATCCATTTTGAGATATGTAAAGGACAAAATGTTTCCCCGCTTGGAGATTTTCGAGATAAAGGTGTTGGCATTACTGGTACTTCATGTCCAAGTGAATGTAACTATGAAGATGAATTAAAAAATATATTATCTATTAATAAAGAATTAAAACGTTCTATTACATTATTTTGTTGGATTCAAAGAAGTCAAATGTTTCTAGATGGTAATAAAAGAGTAGCAAATCTAGTAGCTAATAAAGAAATGATAAAAAATGGACAAGGTATTATTTCTATACCTATAGAAAAAATTGGTGAATATTTTACCAAACTAATTAATTATTATGAAACAAATGATATGGAAGAGTTAAAACTTTGGATATATAATAACTGTATTGATGGTATAAATTTAAATTAAGGAGGGTATAATGATTGATGTTGTAAGAGAAAAATTACCTAAAGAATATGAAAGAGTTGTTTTAGAAGAATACTATAGTTTTTTTGCTAATATGTATGGAACTGGTCATACTTTATTTAGAGGTCGTATAACATATTCGATGGATGAAAGCAAATTAACTAATAAAGATTTAACTGACCCAATACTTACATCAGCTATCGGAGCAGTTAAATCTGTTTATGAAGACGATAATTTAGAATTTATTCTAAATAGAGAAAGTGATGGTAGAATTTCCGCTTTAGCTAGAGTTCGTATTAATGAAAACGAAGATATTCATATTGCTGAAGTATTATTTTTAGAATATCAAGATTATGATGAAAAAATACGTATTATATCTGATATTACCAGTGAATTAGAAGAATATGCTCGTTCTTTAGATTGCTCTATTCTTTATTATGAAATACCTAAATATGATAAAGATGGTTGGAATGCTGCTATTTTCAATGGCTTTAAGATTGTTGATGAACATCAAAGAATAACTTCTTCTCAAAGAACTTATTTACTATCTAAACCAATTGCTTTAGTAAGGAGTAACTCAGATGGATGCACTCTTAGTCGTAAACAAGCCAAAAGGACTAACTAGTAGAGATGTGGTTAATGAACTTAACCACATCTTTTCTACCAAAAAAATTGGTCATACCGGTACTCTTGACCCAAACGCCACCGGCGTCCTAGTTTGTCTTATAGGTAAATATACTAAATTAGTTAATTTAATAACATCTTATGATAAAGAATATATTGCTGAAATTAAGCTAGGAGTAAAAACTGACACTGATGATATCACTGGTAATATCATCGCTAAAGAAAATACCACTTTAACTTTAGATAAAATAGAGGAAGTATTTTCTAATTTCCCTAAAACCTATGACCAACAAGTCCCAATCTATTCAGCCGTCAAAATAAATGGCAAGAAACTTTATGAATACGCTAGAGAAAATATAGATATAACTCTTCCCAAAAGAAGAGTTAATATCTATTCTTTAGAGTTATTATCTTTCCAAGATAATATTATTACTTTTAAAACTAAAGTATCTAAAGGCACTTACATCCGTTCTTTAATTAATGATATATGTACTAACTTAAATACTATTGGTACAATGAACAATCTAATTCGTACTAAACAAGGAAACTTTGATATAAAAAATTCTTACACCCTAGAAGATATAAAAAATAATAATTATAAATTCCTAACTCTTAAAGAATTCCTAGATTATCCTATAATAGAGCTAGATGATACTTTAATAAAAAAAGTATCCAACGGTGCTATTATCCCCAATACATTTAATATCCAAGATAAAGTAATATTAACATACCAAAACAAAGATATAGCTATATATGAAGCCCAAGAAAAAGAATTAAAACCATACATAATGCTTTAATTCTTTTTTTTCTTGCTATATTTAAGTTAACATATAAGTTGTTATATAAATATCAGGATTTGTTGTATATTCAATAACATATTTATTATTTTTCTTTACTATTAATACTCCAATAGTTTTATTGTGATTATCTTCTTTTAAGTTATTTTCAACATAATTTACATAAAATTCTAACTGTCCTATATCTTGTGATTTTAATACTCTAGTTTTAACTTCAACAACTATATAAGTATTAAGTTTTATATTAAAGAATAATAAATCTATATGATATGTATTTGTTCCTACAATTATTTTATATTCATGACCAACTAGAGCAAAACCAGTTCCAAGTTCTAAGAATTTATTTTCAAGTAAAGAAATTATATATTTATGTATTACTTCTTCATTTAATTCATTAGTATCTTTATCACTTTTTAAGATAACAGGATCTTTAATCATATCTTCGATAGTTAATTTATTAGTATCACTAATTATTTCAATATTGTTTTTATCAGCATATGATAATCTATCAAAAGATTTATTTTTTATTTCGCATCTTAAGTCTCTGACCGATAAGTTATTTAGAATCACTTGATTGATATAATAGTTGCGTTCATTAATATTTTTTAATGGTAAAATATAGCGATAATGTGACCAATTCAATTGTGGACACAGTGTGTCCACAATTGGAAACATCATATAAAACTTTCTCATTTTACTAAGATTACTTTTATCATAATTCTTCCCATATTTCTCACTTAATTTCTTTCCCCAATCATTTATTAATCCATCGCCATACTTGGCTCGTTTAGCACCACCTTGAGCCTCAACTATAAGTTTACCAATATGCCAGTAGGTATACAAAGTTTCACTATTGTCCTGTAAAGCCCGAACTCCTTTATTAATTTCATTTTTCCTTATTAAACTTTCAACTTCTTTATAATAATTCATTTCCAAAACCTCCGATTAAAATACTTAAGTTAGCATATATGTAGTCACATAAATATCATTACTAGTTGTATATTCAATAACATACTTATTATTTTTCTTAACAATTAATACACCAATAGTTTTATTGTGATTATCTTCTTTTATATTATTATCAACATAACTTACATAAAATTCTAATTGTCCAATATCTTGTGGTTTTAATGCTCTAGTTTTTACTTCTACTACTATAAAAGCATTTAATTTATAATTATAAAATAACAAATCAATATGATAAGTAGTTGTTCCCACAACTATTTTATATTCATGACCAACTAAAGCAAAACCAGTTCCAAGTTCTAAAAATTTATTCTCCAACAATGAAATTATATATTTATGAATTACTGCTTCATTTAATTCATTAGCATCTCTATCGCTCTTTAAAATAATCGGCTCTTTTATCATATCTTCAATAGTTAGTTTATTATTATCATTAATTATCTCAATACTATTTTTATCTTTATATGATAATCTATCAAAGGATTTGTTTTTTATTTCACGTCTTAAGTCTCTGACTGATAGATTATTTAATATTACTTGGTTGATATAGTAATTCCTTTCATTTGAATTTTTAATTGCTAAAACTTGCATATAATGGGTCCAACTTAATTTTGGAATCAGTGATTCCAAAATTGGAAAAGTCAAATAAAATAAACGCATTTTAGAAAGATACGAAGCATCGTATTTCTTTCCGTATTTCTCGCTTAGTTTTCTTCCCCAATCTTTTATCAAACCATCACCATACCTGGCTCTTTTCTCTCCACCTTGAGCCTCAACTATGAGTTTACCAATATGCCAGTAGGTATACAAAGTTTCACTATTATCCTGTAAAGCCCGAACTCCTTTATTTATTTCAGCTTTCTTAATTAAATTTTCAACTTCTTTGTAATAATTCATTACCAAAACCTCCGATTGGTTATATACTTTATCACAAACAAATTGAAATATTTGTCGAATTAAGAGACTATAGTAAATATATAAAAAAGATTTAAAGCAATTTGTAAGCTTTAAATCTTTTTTATACTCCAATTTCTTCTTTATCAACAATTGATTTTGGGTAAGGTTTTCTTACATCAGTTCTATATAATATATAATCAATACTAGTATTATAATAATTAGCAAGTCTTTGTAATATATCTTCCGTTAATATTGTTTGACTAGTTTCATAATAGCTATAATTTCTTTGTGATATTCCCAGTTCTTTTGCAATTTCTCTTTGAACCAAATCCCTGTCTTCTCGTAGTTCTCTTAATCTATTCATTGCTTCACCTGATAAAATTATATCTTAGATAAATATTATGTAGGTTTGTCAAACATAAGTGACAGAGTCACGACAAACCAACTATAGATTATTTTGACTTGTCAAAATAATC
>CALVIU010000014.1 GCA_944331835.1 uncultured Bacilli bacterium
AAAAATGGGCTTAATGTAAATGAAAATACTTGCGTTTTTTTCTCTTTCCATGTAATATATAACCGAAGGGAAGCAGTATGGAAATAAATGGTAAACTTACTAAACAAATTACAGAGACAAAATATTTGAATGTTGAAAACACGGAAAGATATCGTCCGATAATGCGGATATTTTTTGAACAATATGAAAAGTTAGATTATTGGCTTTATAAAGAAGATATTTATAATGAGTTAAAAAATCAGGATGGTTTTGTTAGTTATACTATTGAAATGTGTGAACAAGATTTAAATCAATTGGTTTCTTGGCAAAGTTTAAGTTATTTTCAAGATACTGATAATGTGGCAACTGTTGATGAATTTAAAAATCGTAGATATCGTTATCAAATGACAGAGTATGCTAGAGAAATAGAACGCTTTGTTATGCATCTTGAAACATTACAGGTAAAACAGTCATCGCTTGAACCTAAGTTATTTGAAAAAATACGTAATTTAATTAATATGCTTATAACAGCAACTGATATAAAATTAATTCATGAGTATTTTGAAGATCTTAATTATAATTTTACAACTTTAAATGAAAATTACAAAGATTTTTTGAAGATGTTTCATGAGGCTAAGGCTGAAGATATGATGAAAACGGAAAATTTTATTATATATAAAGATAGAGTTATTACTTATTTAAGAGATTTTATTTCAGGTTTTCAAACAAATAGTTTAAAAATTGTCGATGTTTTAGATAAATTGCCTAAAAATTTTGAAGATACATTGTTAAATGCTTTGGATGAATATCAAAAATCGATTCCCAGTTTAGAACCTAACTTTGATTATGATTATTTGAAAGAACTCAATCGTGGTAAATGGCGAAGTATTAAAGGATGGTTTAAAAATGATTCGGGAATTTCTGAAAGTAAAAGGCTTAAAAATGCTATCAATGATATAATTAATAAAATAATGAAAAATGTTTCAGCTATAATCGAAATGCAAGCAAGTGGAGTGAATAGAAAAGAAGAGTATATTCATATATTGAAAATGTTTTGTAATACCAATACTTTAGAAGATGCTAAAGATATTGGGGTTGTTGCGTTTGGCATTCCAAAGGTTGAACATTTTTCTAAAATAGAGAAAGTTACAGAAATGCTTGATATTGATTCTTTAGATATCGATCCTTTATATATTGAACTTAAAAGTCATAGTAGAAAAGTTAAAGAAGCTACAATAAAAAGAGCAATTGTTGATAAAAGTTTAGCAAAAAAAGAACAACTTGAGGCAATAACTGCTATTAGAAATAGAGAAAAAGCAATTCTTGATAGACATATTAATGCTGGGGAAATTGATATTAAAAAGTTAGATAAAGTGTCTAGTTTTGAAAGAAGATTTATTTTATCTTTGATAAGTAGTGGATTATATAAAGATGATTTTGTAAGTAATGGTAATTATGGGATTAAATATAAGGTAATAAAAAATAGTAATGAATATATCGATTTAATTAGTGATGATGGAGTGCTTAGAATGCCTGATTTAAAAATAGTTTTCGGAGGCAGAAATGAATAATGAATATAAAGAAGAATTTAATATTTTATTAGATAATTGGTGGGTTTCTAAAGCTAAGAATAGTGATGCATTCTATAAAATTAAAAGTAAAATTACCAATTTAAGAGAAATTGCCAATAAAATGGGGTGTGACATTATTTGCAATAATAAATTAATTAAATTAGAAAAAAATCCTTTATGGTTAGATAATGTATATGGAATACAGGAGTTTGATAGGAAGTTAGATTATGTTTTGTTTTTAGTTTTAATTATATATTTAGAAGATAAAGGTTTAGATGAACAATTTATTTTATCTAATTTTACTGATTATGTTAGTAATTGCCTTGCTAATATTGATGGGGTTAATAAACCTGATTGGACTAATTTTAAAGATCGTAAAAGTATGGTTGATGTTCTAAAGTATGCAACTAGTATTGGTGTTATTAGACTTCGCGATGGAAACGACGCTAATTTTGCTGAAAATGTTACTGCGGAAGCTTTATATGAAAATACAACATTATCGCACTATATTGTTCGTAATTTTAAATTTGATGTTTTTAGTTGTAATAATGCTAAAGATTTTATAAATAAAGAATTAGAAACATTAGATAGTAGAGATTATAAAAGGATAGTAACATATCGTGGTTTGTTTTTATACCCTCATGTTTATTTTCCTGATTTAAATACAGAATCTTTAATTTATCTTAAAAATATGCGTAATAATGTTGCTAATGATATAGAAACCTTTCTAGGTGGAGAATTAATATTTGTTAAAAATATGGCTTTTGCTAGTATGGTTGATAAACAATATAATGTATTTCCTAATATGAATCAAAGTATTACGGATATTATAATCCTTATAAGTCATTATCTAAGAGAATATGTTGTGGATAATAATTTAAATAGTGATTCTACAATAAAAATAGATGATTTAAAAATGATTGTGGATAAAGTATATAAGGAAAATAACAAATATTTTTCTAAAAAGTATCGTGTTTTAACTAAAGAAAACTTTTTTAAAACGATGATTAATGAGATGATAACTTATAAAATGGTAAAGTTAGAAAAAGAAAATGTATTAATATATCCAATAACAATGATGTATGATGGGGTATACGAAAATAATAGTGATGATATAGAAGAAAACGAAAACTATGAAATACTTTCATTTAATTGGGAGGAATAATGATGCGTTATAAAATAAATAAAATAGGATTTTTAAATTATTGGTTATATGATGAAGAAGAGTTTTATTTTTGTGATGGTAAATTGCTTCTTCGAGGAAGCAATGGTAGTGGTAAGACTGTAACAATGGTTTCAGTTTTTCCCCTTTTATTTGATGGTAATAAAAATCCTGAAAGATTCGATACATTTGGAAGTAGAGATAGAAAAATAGAAGATTATGTATTACCACAAGATAGTGAGCAAAATGAAAATACAAGTTATGTTTATATGGAATTTTATAATAAAGAGATAAATAAATATTTAACTATTGGTATGGGTATTAAAGCGACAAGGAATCGTAGTAATGATTTTTGGGGATTTGCTTTAACTGATAATAGAAGAATTAAAAACGGATTTTCTTTATATAGAAATCACTTAAATAAAATTCCTTTAACTAAAAAAGAATGTCAAATTGAAGTTGGTGTTGGAGGAGAATTTGTAACAACTATTAAAGATTATAAAAGTATGGTTAATAGATTATTATTTGGTTTTGAAAATGATAGTATGTATTCTGAATTAATAAATTTAATGCTACAACTTCGTAGTCCAAAATTATCTAAAGAATATAAACCCACTAAATTGGAAGAAATATTATCTGGTGTCTTAGAACCAATTTCTGATAATGATATTCAAAAAATGTCTGATTCCATTGAAAATATGAATAAATATAAAGAAATTATTGCTGATTTAACAGAAGAAAACAGAGTATTAAATGTTTTAAAAAACAATTTTTATGATTACAGTGATAATGTATTATATACTAAGGCTAAAGATTATATTGATTCAACAAATATTTTAAAAGAAAGAGAAAAAGAAGTTTTAACAACAGAGAAAAAGGTAGCTGAATTAAAGGAAGATATTGACAACTATAATTTAGAGGCTTCTACTATTAGGCTTAATTTAGAAGAAGTAACTTTACAGGAAAAGGAAATAGATAAACAAGATATAAACTCTTTAATTGATTCATTAAACACTTATAAAACTCGTTTGCAAGAGGCGTTAAATAATAAGGAAAATTTAGAACAAAAACTAGAAAATAAAAAAGACAATTTAAATATTAAAGAATTAGAGATTAAAAAACAAGAAGATGAATTATATAGTTTAGAAAAATTACAAAAAGAAAAAATTACCGAACTAGAAAATAATATTAATGATACGCATTTTCTTGATTTAAATAATGCTAGTTTAAAAGTAGAAACTTTAGAATTTTTAGGTAATGATATAATTGATAAAAAACAAATTATAAAGGAAGTTAAAGAAGTAGTTTTAAAGAAAGATAAATTAATCCAAAATGCTTCAGTTATTGAAAGTGATATTGAAAAAGAAAAGAATAATGTTCAAAAAATTAATTTAGAAAAAGAAAAATTAACAACGGTATTATATGAAGAAATTGATAATATTATTAATTATTTTTATGGTATGCAAAATAATAAAGTTTTAATTATAAATAACGAAGTAATAGAAAAGATTAAAACAATATTAAAAAGATTAGAAGATACTACTAAAATGGAAATTAATGATATTATAACTAATATTTATTTTGATTTAAAAAAGGATTTAAATAAAGCTTTAAATGTAATTGATAAAAATAAATTAAAGTTAAATAGTAAGTTAGAAGTATTAGAAGAAAAGAAAAATAATATTAAAAATATTTTTGAAAATAATATAGATGAAGAAGAAAGAAAAGAATATGTTAAAAATCTTAATATTGATGCTAAGTATTTATATGAATTAATTGAATTTAAAGATAATGTAAGTAAAGATATTCAAAGAAATTTGGAAAACGCTTTAAGAGGTATGGGATTATTACAAACATTGGTTATAAAAGATAATAATGTTAAAAGCCCCAAACATTTAAAATCTAGAGGTAATGTTACTAATTCTATAGAAAAATATTTTAATATAGTGGATAAAGATTATTATAATGAAGTAAAAAACATTTTAGAAAGTATTAGTACGAATGATGGAGATATTTATATAGATGAATATGGTAACTATAAAATGGGTTTAATTGAAGGATCTATAATTAATAATTATGATTTAAAGTTTATTGGAAGTTTAAAAAGAGAAGAATATATTAATAGATTAACTCAAGATATTAGTGAAGAAATGAATATAATATCTGCTAATATAGATGATTTAAATAAGGATTATCATGAAAACTTAAATAATATAAATTTGTTAGATGAAGAATATAAAAATATAATAAGTTTTGATAAATATTTAAATTGTATAAAAAATCTTAAAAATTTAGAGCAAATAATAAATAGTAGTATTGCTATAATAAATTCTAAAGAAGAAAGTTTAGCTAATATAAATAGTAATATTAATTTACTCGATAAAGAAATAATAACTTTAAAAAAAGATTATCAAGGATCTGTTATAAATGAAGAATTAGATAATGTTAGCAATATTTTGAATGAATTATTAGTTTTAATTAAAGATGTTTTAAATGTTTATTGTAATTGCAAGAATATTGAATCTACTAAAAACATGTTATTAAATACTAAAGAAGAATTAGAATTTGATATTGATTCTATAAGAGATGATATTATTAAAAATGATGCGACTATTAATACTATAAATAACCAAATTGCTGCAATAAATGATAGTCTTTCTCAAGATAAATATAAAAATATTATCGAAGTAATTGAAGAGATAAAGACTAAAAAAAGTAATTTAGAAGCAAGAGATAAAGAATTAATAATGTTGTTAGCAACTGCTAAAAATGAACTTGAGCATCAAACAACTTTATTAATGACAATTAAGGATAATTTAGAAGAAGAAAAAGTAATTAATAAAGCGTATTATGATGTGTTTATGATGGAATATAATTTGGGTTATAGTAGAAATCAAAATCTTGATGGAGATATAATTAAATGGTTTAAAAATTATAAAATTGAAAAAGTAAAGAGTTTAAATGATGCTAGTGATAATTTTGTTGATAGATTAACTGATCATTTATTTAAATTGCAAAATTATGCTGGTAGAAAAATTTATCCTTTTGATAATTTAGAAGAAACTGTAAATAATTATACAGAGAAACCAGAATTCAAAAAGCGAATTGCTAATATTTTAATAAATGCTAAGAGAATTGATATAGAGTTCAGAGGTAAAAGTGGCAAGATATTAAATATATTAGAGTTAAGTGATGTTTTAGAAACGGATCTTGCAAATAATAAAAGCTTACTTAAGGAAGAAGATAGAAAATTATTTGAAGATTTACTATTAAATAATGTTGGGGATAGTATTAGAGAAAAAATTAGAGATAGTAAGAAATGGGTTTTAGAAGTTAAAAAGATTATGGAAGCTATGAATACTTCTAGCGGTTTAACTTTTTCAATCGGTTGGTTAGGAAAGAGTAAAGATACAGAACAAGAGCTGGATACTAATGAAATAGTTGATATATTTAATGCTGAGGTAGAAATGCTTAGTGATAGAGATGAAGCAAAAATTGTTGAACATTTTAGAAGCAAAATAGCATTAGAAGAGGATAAGTATGATGAAGGGGAAATTAATTATATTGAAGTAATTAAAAATGTTTTAGATTATCGAAAGTGGTTCCAATTTAAACTTTATTTCAAGCGCACTGGTGGGGAAAGAAGAGAACTAACTGATAAAGAATTTTCAAAATTCAGTGGCGGTGAAAAGGCTATTGCGATGTATATCCCTTTATTTGCGGGTATAAATGCTAAATTTAATGCTGCACGGAGTGATGCTCCAAGGATAATTGCTTTGGATGAAGCGTTTGCAGGAGTTGATGATGCCAATATTGAAGATTCATTTAGAATATTAGAAGAATTGGATTTAGATTATATTTTAACTAGTCAAATATTGTGGGGAGATTATAAAACTATTAATAGCTTGGCGATTTCGGAACTTCATCATTTGCCAGAAAGTGATGTTATAAGTGTCATGCGGTTTAAATGGGATGGTGTAAAAAGAAACCTTATAACTAATGAAAGTGAGTATGAAAATTGAATTTAGATTATTTTAAGAAAAAAGAATTACAAGTATTATTTCAAGCATTAAAGGAAAAATATGTTAACAAAGGTAATTTAACTGGAATTATATCCCTTGATATAAAAACAAAAGATGAACTAAGAGAAGTAGAAAAATTTATTAGAAATGGTAAAATATTAAATTTAGGTATTAATAAAGTGAAGGTATTAGATATTGAAAAATCGATTTTACAAAGTAAGTATAGTGGAATATCATTATTAGAAATATTGGAGTTCTTATTTGGAAACATTACTACCAAAGAAGAAAAGAAAAATAAACAAGCGGAAAATGATAAAATGTTATTAGAGGAATTTAGAGATTTTTTTAATAATCCTTTTGTGGATTATTTAGTAGAATTGGATGATAAAAAAATAATTACTTTATTAAATAAAGAAAAAACTTTAATTTATAATGTTATGAAATCTATTTTAACTTTACCAGCAAAGCCAATGCGTTTGAATGTTTTTTCTACCATTATAACTAAAGATCCTCATTATTTCGATGTTGATACAAAGAATTTTAATGTGTTTATGAAATATTTGACTATTTATGGAAATTTTGATTATCCCAATACAAGAGAAAAAATGGAACATATTTTAAATAATTATAATTTATTTACAGATACTTTTTCTAATACAGTTATGATTTATAATATTTATGGAGAAGATTATTTGGATATTTTAGCCAAAAGAGAAGAAGTAGTAATTTTAAATTTGGATAATATAAGTAAATTAAAAAAATTATATACTTTAAATAAAAAGGTTCTAATAGTAGAAAATCCATCAATATTAAGTGATATAGATAAGACTCAATTTGGAATAATTGTAACAAACGGTAATCCAAATTTGGCGGTTTATGAGGTTTTAGATGAGTTTATAGGACATGAATTTTATTATAATGGTGACTTTGATCCTGAAGGTTTACTTATTGCTGACAGATTAAAAAGTAGATATAAAAACTTAAATTTTATATTTTATGATGATATTCATTTTAAAAAATGTGTATCTGATAAAATACTTACTGAAAGTCGTATTAAAAAGTTAGATAATATTAAAAGTAAAGATTTGGAAATTATAAAGAACATAATTATTGGAAGTAAAAGAATAGGATACCAAGAAAGATTAATTGATGATATACATGATTATATAAAAGAATAAGGGAGTGTAACTATGTTTGAAGATTTATTTGGTTTTAATAAAATTAATTTATTGTTTAGTAAAAAAATTGAAGGAGATTATAAAGATTGTTTAAATAATTATACAAAAGAACAACTGGAATATATTTTAAATTTTTTAAATATTTCTTATAAGAGTAGTTTAAAAAAAGAAATGTTAGTTGAATTATTAAAAGATTATATATTTGATAATTTAGAAGATATAGTTAGTAATTTACCTATAGTTCTGTTAGAAAATTTAGAAGATTTAGTAATTTATTTGGATGGATATTGTCTAGAGTTATGTGATTTTGGTCTAGCTTTTGGTTTTGATTGTGGTGATGACTATGAATTATATATACCAAATGATTTAAAAAATAGATTAAAAGAAGTAATTAATAAAGATGTTTATAGAAAAGTATGGCTTAGTGATATTAAAGAATTTGTTAAATTGTATTTTTGGATGCATGGCTTAGTTTCTAAAGAAAAAATAGTAGAAGAATATGAGAATGTTGCTCATAAAAAAGTTGATTGGATTTGGGTATTTGAAAATTTAAATGATGAATTTAAGATATATGAAATAAACAATGAAGAATATTTATGGCCAAAAAGTGTTTTATTAGATCCGTTAAAAGAAGATGTTAGTTTAGATTTTTATTATCCGGAAAAAGAAATTATGATTTTAAATATGGCTTATTGTTTAGATATAATTAAAAAAATTGGCTCGTTTTTAAATATAGAAGATAATAGAATAATAACTAGTTTTATAAAATATGTTTTATTAAAATATCAAGATAATGATAAAATAGTAAGTGATTTTGCTTTGGAATATAATTTAAATAAAAGACAAAGTAATGAATTAAAAAGAATATTAGATGTGGATTTTTTATTTCCAGTTTGGCAATATGGTGGTAGAACAAAAGAACAACATGATATTAAATATTTTAATTTAACTAAAATGCCTAAAGATAAAAAACTTTTAAGTTGCTTGAAAGCCTTAGATGATGTGGCAATATCTAGATTGTATGATGCATATGATGTTAAATCTTTAAAGACACTTCGAGATGCAATTATGTCATCTTTTGAAGATACAGTTGTAAATTTTGATAATAAGTTTATCAATTATTTGCTAGATATTGATGAAGTAGATGATGAGTTGCCTTTTTCAAATGAAATTGCGGTAGGATTTTTTTACATGTATAAAGGTGAAAATAAGAAATCAATCATAATACCTAGAGAAATTGAACATATATTAAAGAGAAATTTATATGATGATGAAGTTTTTAGTAATGATTTAATTTATGGTTATTTAGTTTATAATGGAGCTTTAGAAAGAAAAAATTTGCAACATATTTTAAAAAGTAGACATAACATTCATTTTACGTTGCCTGAATTGGATCGTTTAGTGATTAGTCATGGGGCATTTATTCAAAATGGTTTGTATGTATTAGTTAATAATATGGATAAGGAAATTTTAAAAGATATTCTAGGGGGCCAAGAAAAGTATGGAATAAAAGAATTAATTTATGATGATACAATTTTGTGGTTAGATGATATTATTGCTGATGAACTAGGGTATGTATTGGAAGATTCTGATTTAAAAGATATGGAAAGAAATTTTTTAATTGCTTCAACGATTTATATGATGCATATTAATAAGTATTCTCTTTATACAATAAAACAAATGATGCAAGATAATGGCATAAGTTTAAATAAAAGAGTTGAAAGGAAATTTGATAGTAAAGTAATAGAGTTTTTAGATGAAATTCCTTTATGGGTAAGTGGTGGATACTCTCATGCAGAATTAGATAATGAAAATGTTACTTTACCGTTTTAAGCGTTTATGGATGAATTAAAGAAATATGGTAAAAATATTTTAATAAATGATTATGAGGCAAGTGTATTATTGAAATACAATATCGATGTTACTAAATGTAGTTCAATTGACGAAGTATTATTATTGGTTGATAGAGTAGATGATGACTTATCAGATGAAGAATATGATGAATTAGATTATGTAGCAAGTGTGCTTGCAGAGAGAAAATATTATATGGAGACTAACAAATGAAAAGATGCTTTTGGGTAAATATGGATAATTCTTTATATGTCGATTATCATGATTTTGAATGGGGAGTTCCTAAGTATGATGATCATGAATTATATGAGTTATTAATTTTAGAAATGTTTCAAGCTGGCCTTTCTTGGGAAACAGTATTAAATAAGAGAGAAAATTTTAGAAAGACTTTTGATAATTTTGACTGGAATAAAATAGTAAATTATGATGAATATAAAATAAATGTATTAATGCAAGATAAAGGAATAATTCGTAATAGAAGAAAGATTGAAGCAACGATTAATAATACTAAAGTGTTTTTAGGTATTCAAAAAGAGTATGGCAGTTTTGCAAATTTTATATGGAGTTTTACTGATAAAAAGATATTATATTTAGATATTAGTATTACTCATAACGAACTATCAGATAATATTTCTAAGATACTAAAGAAAAAAGGTATGAAATTTGTAGGTACAGTTATAATATATTCATATTTACAAGCAATTGGAGTTATTAATAGTCATGAAGCGACTTGCTTTAAGGGAGTAAATAATGGATAGAATTGATGGTTTTATTGATGTTGATAAATTATTAAATATACCCAAAAAAGAAATATATGATGTTTCTGAATTATTAAATTTTTTACTTAAAAATAATAATACTGTAGTAGTTTGTAAGAGAAGGATGAATAGTCAGTTTGTTTTAAGTTTTGATTATAATGGCGAAACATATTATTTTAAATTTGATTCATTTGTTAATCCTTATAATGAATTAATATTTTATTATTTAGCTTCGGATATGGAAATTAATAGTCTTTCTTATGATCTTGCTAAATTGGGAGTTTATGAAGGCGTAATTTCTAAGAATTTTAAGAAAAATGGCGTAAAATATATCTTGGGAGGAGAGATATTAAACCGTTATCATGGTGAGTATATGTATGGTATGTATAATAATCTTGAAGATATATGGGCTGATTTAGAAGAATATTTTAAAGATAGAAGCGATATGCAGGAGGTTGTTGCTAAGTTGATGGACAAGTTAGTTCGTATTTTTATTTTTGATTTACTTATTGGGCAAGAAGATAGACATCCAGATAATTGGGGAATAGTAGAGTATCCTAATGGCGAAGTTGATTTACAAATTAATTTGGATAACTCTAGAGCTTTAGTAGATCATCCGATTATGGTTAGACATAAACTTAGAATGAATAATGATGATTTGTATGCTGAAGATATGATAGAGAATTTTCAGAAAGTTAGTAGTGATGAATTTAGTAGTGTCTTACCAAGTTATTTATGGGTAATAAGTAAAGAAAATATTTTAAAAACTTTTGCAAAGATTGAAGAACAAACTGGTGTTCCAATGCCAGAAGAGTTAAAAAATGAATATTTGCGAAAGTTTGAAATATATTATGACTTTTTTGATGATTTGTTAAGTGATCTTCGAACGGGAAGATAATTGTAAATAAATCTTACTATAACTTGTTTAATTTAGGAAAATCTCTTATAATTGTAGTGAGGTATTAAAATGCAAGAAGAAATAATTAGTAAAGTTAGTAAAAAAATAAATTTAAAAGAATATCAAATCAAAAATGTTATTGGTTTGTTAAGTGAAGGGGCAACAATTCCTTTTATTGCTAGATATCGTAAGGAAGTAACTGGCAATTTAAATGAAGAAGAATTGAGACTCATTGAAACAGAATATAATTATGCAGTTAATTTACAGATGAGAAAAGATGATGTTAAAAGGTTAATTGATGAAAAAGGAATGCTTACACCAGAACTTGTTAAAGCAATAGATGAAGCAACTAAATTGAGTGAAGTGGAAGATATCTATACACCATTTAAGGAAAAGAGAAAGACTAAAGGTACGGAAGCAATCAAGATGGGGCTTGAACCTTTAGCAAAGATTATTATGACACTTCCTAATAAGACTAGAGATGAAATTGCTAAAGAATTCTTAAATGATCAAGTTAAGACTGTGGATGAAGCTATGATGCATGCTGGATATATTATTGCTGACTGGATAAGTGATAAACCAAAGTATCGAAAATATATTAGAAATTACTATTGGTATAATGGGGTAGTTAAAGGAAAACTTAAGAAAAATGCAGAAGATCCTAATAAAGTCTATGAAATATATTATGACTTTGAACAAAAGATTACGAACATGAAACCACATCAAACTTTAGCTATTGCGAGAGCTGATAAAGAAAAGGTCGTAACTTATAGTTTAAGTGTCGATAGTAAAAAAGTATTAGAATACTTACATGATGAAGTAATTGGTAATAAAAAAAGTCCATTAGTACCTGATATGGAAACATATATTGAAGATGCTTGGAAGAGACTTTTAGAACCTAGTTTAGAGCGAGATATCAAAGCAGAATTATATGATAAGGCTAGTGAATTTGGTATTAATGAATTTGGTAATAATTTGGAAAATTTACTTTTGACGCCACCGATTAAAGGGTGTGTGGTAATGGGCTTTGATCCAGCTTTTAGAACTGGTTGTAAGCTTGCTGTGTTATCACCAACTGGTGAGGTTCTAGAAATCGGAGTAATTTATCCTCATGAACCAAAAAAAGAGGTTGATATGGCAGAAAAAATAATGCTTGCTTTAATACAAAAACATGGGGTTAAGATTATTGCCATTGGTAATGGAACCGCATCAAGAGAAAGTGAAGCATTTGTGGCTAATCTAATAAAGAAATATAATTTGGATGTTAAATATGTTATTGTCAGTGAAGCTGGAGCTAGTGTATACTCAGCATCACCACTTGCTAAAAAAGAATTCCCAGATTATTCAGTAGAACAAAGAAGTGCAGTAAGTATTGGAAGAAGACTGCAAGATGCTTTATCGGAACTAGTTAAAATTGATCCTAAAAGTATTGGAGTAGGACTTTATCAACATGATTTGAAACAAAAAGAATTAGATGAAGAATTAGGGTTCGTTGTAAGTAAAGTTGTTAATAAAGTTGGGGTTAATTTAAATAATGCTAGTGAAAGTATTTTAAATTATGTTTCTGGTCTTAGTAAAAGTATTATCAAAAAAATCTTAGATTATCGAAAGAAGAAAGGTGTTATCAAATCCAGAGAGGAATTAAGAAAAGTGGAAGGTAATGATAAGGCTTTCGAACAATCAGCAGGTTTCTTAAGAATATTTGATGGGGATAATCCACTTGATAAAACTAATATTCATCCGGAAGATTACGAGTTGGTTAACAAGATTTTACAAGATAACAATATTGATGTAGCTAAAGTTGGTACTGATTACATGAAAGAAAAAATTGATGCTTTAAATAAAAGTGAAGTAATGAATAAGTACGATATTTCTGAAGAAAAATGGGATTTAATTAAGAATAATTTAGTTAATGGCGTAATTGATCCACGGGATGAAATAAAACAAATGACTTTACGTAGTGACATACTTACTATCGATGATTTAGAGTTAGGCATGAGCTTGGAGGGAACTGTTCGTAATGTTACAGCATTCGGAGCCTTTGTTGACATTGGTTTACATGATGATGCTTTAGTTCATATATCAAAAATGAGTAAAGAATTTGTCAAACATCCAAGTGAAATATTAAAAGTAGGGGATATTATTAATGTCTATATTTGTGGCATTGAAAAAGAAAAAGGACGCGTTAGTTTATCTTTGATTAGGGAGTAATATGAAATTAATTTTGAATTTAATTAAAATAGCATTAGTATTTTTGTTTATGGCTGGAGTGTTTATTCTTTTAATAAATAAAACATTTATCTATGAAAGTTATGAGGAAGATATTATGAAAGGCGATGGTATTCCTATTAGTAGATTTATGTATTATCAAGGATTAAGTAAAGATTTAACTGCAACTTTCATAACCCCACTTAGTGCTAGATATCTTAATACATATAAGAGTAATTATTTAAATAATTTAGAACAATGTTATGGAAAATATTATTATGATGAAACTAATGATATAACAATAACTAATTATAATATTATTGATAATAGTTATTATAGAACAATAAGAATAAGTATGGCTAATGAAAATTATTGTAGTGATGATTATGTACTTAGTGATATGTGGGTTTATGAATATAATAATGTAAGTAATTATGTTGAGGGTGATATTACAGCAGATTCTATGGATACTTTAATTAATACGGTTTATTCAGCTGTTCGAGTAAATGATCCAATTATAAATGATGATTATGAAAGTAGTGTTAATTTATCTGTTACTTGTAGTAATTCTGGTAGTGAATATACATTAACTTTTAGTGATTTTAGTGATGGAGAGCTTTTGATTATTAAAGATAATGGAACTAATAGACAATTTGCTGTTTATGAAATTGCTGGTGTTGTAGAGTTTTTAAATACTTTAGTCTAGTAAATAATTAGTAGTTAGTTTATAATGATGTAAAGGAGGAGTCTTATGAAATCATTTAGTATGAAAGACATTAAATATTTAATATTATATACAATTCTAATTATATTTGCATTTATTTATATTAAAGATATAATTAATATTTTGGGTTATATAATTAAATTATTTATGCCTTTTATTGTTGGTTTAGCAATAGCGTTTGTGTTAAATGTGCTTGTCAACGTAGTGGAAAGAAAATGGCTGAAAAATTGGAAAACTACAGCTTTAACAAAGCGGGCTGTGAGCTTAATTATTGCTCTTACAATAGTTATTGGATTTTTTGTATTTTTGTTATTTTTAATAATTCCAAATTTACAAAATACAATTGCTATATTTGCTGATAATATACCGGCATATACAGAAAATTTACAAAGTTTACTTAATAGCTGGGAAATTGATACTAATGTTATTAATGAAATATCTGAAGTATTTAAGTCTTTAGGAGATAGTGCTAGTTCATTTATTAAGGAAAATAGTAATCAAGTCTTAGAAACTACTTTGGGAATTGCTACTAATGTGGTTACAGGATTTGTCAATGTAACTATTGGGATAGTTTTTGCAATTTATTTCTTAGCTCAAAAAGAAAAGATTAGCCATCAAGTGGATAATCTTATGCATGCATATTTGCCTGATAAAATAATTGTAAAAATACAAGATATTGCTAGTTTATCTAACAAAATATTTTCAGGATTTGTTGGAGGACAATGTCTTGAAGCTATAATAATAGGATTCTTATGTTTTTTAGGAATGTTTGCATTAAGACTTCCATATGCTTCAACAATATCTGTATTAGTAGGTTTTACAGCATTAATTCCTGTGTTTGGAGCATTTATTGGAACAATAATCGGAGCATTTTTAATATTTATGGTTAGTCCTTTACAAGCTTTAATATTTATTATATTTATATTAGTATTGCAACAACTTGAGGGTAATTTAATTTATCCAAAGGTTGTTGGAAAATCTGTTGGGCTTCCTGGTATTTGGGTGCTTGTTGCTGTAACTATTGGAGCAAGCGTAAATGGAATTTTAGGTATGCTTTTAAGTGTTCCAATTTGTTCAATTATTTATAGTGTAATGGCAACTAATATAAGATATCGCTTAGAAGAAAAAAAGACAAATAAAAAAGGAGACTGCTGAAAAAGTAGCCAAAAATAAAACTGATATGTAGAAAATAATTCTATTTATCAGTTTTTTCTTAATTTGTAAATTTCTAAATAATATGGAAGGTAATATTTATCCTATATTTTTGCTTTTTTCTTGATTTAATTTGATTATTCGCTTCATATTGGTTAAAAAGAGCGTAGTTGCCCCTTGTATTGTAATGCCGAGTTTTCCACAGGAGTTTGCCTGTCCATATCCATAATTATTTTTTAATTCTGCATTTTTGGCTTCAATTTTATATCTTTCAGAATATAATTTTTTAAACTCATCTGTTTCCATATAATCCATTTGTTTTACATGTGTATCATTTTTAATTTTTACACTAAATGTTTTAGTCTTTGAACCATCTTTATAACAACCATCTTTAAAAGGACAATGTTTACATTTTTCCACATCAAAGAAATAACACTCCACTTGTGTGCCATTTTTCTTACTTCCACTTCTTCTTTTACTTATTGCCATATGTCCTGCCTTACATACATACATTCCGGCATCTTTATTATATTCAAAAGAATTATTCCTTTTACTGTTACCATGAGTGACAAATTTACTTAATTTACTAACATTTTTAATATTTTTTTCTTCACAATATTCTAAATTTTCTTTTTCAGAATATGCCCCATCACCAATTACTGCCTCTATTTCAATCCCATTATTTTCACTTTTCTCTATTAGATTAACTAGCTCTTTGCCATCATGTTTTTCACCACTAGTAATAGTTGCGGCAGTGATTATTCTCTCTGGTGTCATGGCAATATGTGTTTTATATCCAAAAAATGATGTATCTGCAGTTTTATGTCCTATTTTGGCATCTTGATCTTTTGAATATTCTAATTCTATCACTGTATCATTCATGGTTTCTTCTAAATAATCTATTTGTTCTTTTAGTCCTGGTAAAGAAGTAAATCTACCGTCATCTTTTACTATCTTTAATAACTCTTTTGTATATTCTATTTGATCTTCTAATATTCCTGATGCTTCACGCTTTTTTGGCATTTTGTCATGCATTGATTCGTCAATTTTATAAATCGACTTTCTTAATTCTTTTGCTTGTTTTATCAATTCTTCTCTTGGTGAAATATGATGAAACATCGCATTTGTATGAGTTGAATCAACTATAATTTTATTTTTTACTTCTATGAGTCCTTTTTCTAACGCAATTTCTACGGTTTTATTTATTAACTTATCCATTAAATTTTCTTCTTCATCTTTTAATCTTTCACGACGAAAAACAGTTAATAAACTCGGGTTTATTAGCTTTGTTTCTTCTGGATCATATCCTAAAAAATATTTAAATAATAAGTCTGTTTGAGTTCTTTCAACCAAACCTCTATCTGATAATTTAAAATAACTTTTTAATAATAAATATTTAAACATCCTTATTACATCTTCACAGGTTCTTCCCATTGTAGATGAATATTTGTCTTTTAATTCTTCATATACAAATAAAAAATCAACCATATCATTTAATTGTCTCCAAAAATTATCTGGTTTAATTACAATATCATATAATTCTGAATACTTACTGAAATTTAATTCTAATTGATTTTTTTGTTTTAACATCATACACCACCATTATTTCTTATATATAGTATACCAAAACAAAAAGACTACTGATATAGTTTACAGTAATCTCTGTATACTTTTTCAGCAGTCTCATAAAAAAGCACAAGCCTAAACTTGTGTTTTTTTGTAAAACGACATCAAAGATATTAAAAATATCTTTAGTAAAAATATGAAAAAAGGATGTCGCTTTACATTTTTTATTATAACAAATATTTATTCTAAGTCAACGAATTTTTTAATATTTTTGTAAAAATTTATAAATTATGATAAAATAGTACAAGTTTTAAAGGGGACAAGGCCTTTGTTATAAGTGATATTTAGTTTAAGGAATAAAATATAATAAACAAGAAAGAAGGTATAATATAATGAATAGAGAAGACTTTCCAATGTTAAAACAAGATATTATATACTTAGATAATGGAGCAACTAGTTTAAAACCACAAGTAGTAATTGATAAGATGACAGAATATTATGAGAGCTATAGTGCTAATGCACATCGGGGAGATTATGATATATCGTATAAAGTTGATATGGAATATGAAAATGCTAGAGATTTGGTGGTAGAATTTATCAATGCTAAGGTAAAAGAGGAAGTAGTGTTTACTAGTGGTGCAACAGAGTCACTTAATATGATAGCAACAGGTTTTTTTGCAAATCTAGTTGAACCAGGAGATGAAATATTAATTACTACTACAGAACATGCATCAAATGTTTTGCCTTGGTTTAGATTAGTTAATGATTATGGTTGTACTATAAATTTTATTCCTTTAGATGATAACCTACATGTAACGATAGATAATGTGAAAAAAAGTATTACTCCAAGAACTAAAATAATTGCTTTAGCTCAAGTTACTAATGTTATTGGAGACATTAGACCAATTAAAGAAATATGTAAATTAGCTCATGAAAATAATATTTTTGTTGTTGTCGATGGGGCTCAGAGCGTTCCACATATGAAAATTGATGTACAAGATCTCGATGTCGATTTTTTAGCATTCTCTGGACATAAAATGTTAGGCCCAACTGGAATTGGTGTTTTATATGGTAAACAAGAATTACTCGAAAATTTAGAACCTGTTAACTTAGGGGGAGGAATGAATGAATCTTTTGACTCTCCAAGTGAAGTATATTATGTTGATTTGCCAACTAGACTTGAAGCTGGTACTCAAAATATTGCTGGGGTTATTGGTTTAGGGGCAGCAATAGAATATATAAAAAAGATAGGAATCGATAAAATACATGAAAGAGAAATTAAGTTAAGAGAATATTTAATTGAAAAATTAGTTAAAATTCCACACATCGATATTATTAATCTGGAGGCTGATAGTGGAATTGTGGCTTTCAATGTCGATGGTATATTTTCACAAGATGTTGCATATTATTTAAATAAATATAATATCTGTGTTAGAGCGGGTAATCATTGTGCAAAGCTTGTTAAAAATGCTACGGGAGTAACTAATTCGTTACGAGTAAGTTTGTATTTTTATAATACGGAATCAGAGATTGATGAACTAGTAGAACTTTTAAGTGATAAGGAAAAAATTGTAAGTGAGATGATTTAAATGGAAAAAAGAGAAGTAATAATGGATCATTATAATAATCCTAGAAATAGAAGAAGAATATATGATAGTAATTATGTAGTAGAAAATACGAGAAATTCTTCTTGTATAGATAATTTAGATGTTTATGTAAAAGTTCAAAATAGTATTATAGAAGATGTAGCTTTTGATGGAGAAGCTTGTGCAATAAGTATATCTTCTGCTTCAATTATGACTAGTAATTTAAAAGGAAAAACAATAGATGAAGCAATAGAATATATAAATAATATGGAAGCAATGTTAAGTGATAAAGAATATGCTGAGGATATTTTAGATGAAGCTATAGTTTATGAAGATACAAAAAACACTAGTCGTAAGACTTGTGCATGGCTTCCTTATGCTGCTGTAAAGAAAATATTAGAAAATTACAAATAGCACTTAGATGCTTTTAAATTGCTTAGGATTAGGAACTAGTATATAATATTCGTGGTGATTTTTGTGGAACTAGGATATAAGAAAATGTTCGAGCAAGTTTTACAAATAAATTCTAATTATTCAAGATAAAACATTATAAAAAGCACAAAAGGGTTTTCTCATTTGTGCTTTTCTAATGTTACAGTAATTCCAAATTTATCACAAATATCTAAAAAGTCATTTAAATAAATTCTATTTCTATCGTTTTCAATATTGTTAATTCCGTTTCGACTTCTTCCTACTTGTTCGGCAAATTTATGTTGGGATAGAGTAGTCCAATCTCTAATTATTTTCATTATTTCATTGGCCTTATAGTCATTAGCTTTTATCTTCATGTTTAACACCCGCATTAAGGATAGCAAAACTATTAATAAAAAACTTAAAATTAATTATTGGCAGTTATCAGCGCAAATTTTATAATTATATTGTATATGATAATCAATAGTTATCAAAAATATGTATGAGGTGTAAAACGATTAAGAAGTTAGTAGTTGGAAGTATTGGTATTTTAGTAGTAATTTGTTTATATTTTGGTATAAGTAGTGGTACAGAAAGAGTAGTTATAAGCAATGAAGAAAGTAAACAATTAATGAATACTAATGCATTAACAATGATGTATAAAATAGAAGCAGGTAGTGGAGAGTATCAAGTAACTAGTGATACAACATGGCCACAGGAGGGATATGTTTTTAATGATAGATTATCTAAATGTGAAAATGGTAGTGAGCTTTCTTGGGATGATGAAAACAAAAGAGTAATAGTATCAACTTCAGTATCGGATAAGTGTTATGTGTATTTTAATGTTTATGCGCCGATATTTTCAGATTATATTATTAATGATATATATACAGAAGATGGTGAAAATGGACTTTATTACCATGATGAAGTAGGAACATACGGAACATTAGAAGCAGGAGATGGATCATACAGATATGCCGGAGCAAATCCAAATAATTATGTATGCTTTGGTAGTGATGCAACAAGTTGCCCAGCAGATAACTTATATAGAATCATCGGAGTATTTGATGGGCAAGTAAAATTAATCAAATATGATTATGCAGGAGAAAGCACACTCGGAACAGCGCCAGCACGTATTGTAACACCAAATTCTAGTTACTATAAAGGAAGTTTAAGTAATATACCAAATTATTATTGGAGCGGGTCAAGCTCAAACGATAGTAATACATGGAGTAGTAGTACATTAAATACAGACATATTAAATGGAACATATTTGAATACCCTGGGGAGTGAGTGGACAAGTAAGATAGCAACGACAAGTTGGAAAGTGGGAGGAAATACATATTCGAATATAACACAAAATGCAACGCCAAAGATAGCATACACAAATGAAATAGAAAGTCCAGTAGAAAATACAACATATAGTGCAAAAATAGGACTAATGTATGTAAGTGAATATGGATATGCAGCAAGCCCAGAAAACTGGAACACGACATTATATAATTATGATAATGATACAAATAGAAATAATAACTGGATGTATATGGGAGCATATGAATGGACAATTTCCCGCAGTTCGGACTATGGCAACGATGCGTTCCGTGTGAATGTCGATGGTGGTGTGGACGACTACGGCGTGTACAACTACTATGGCGTGCGCCCATCCTTTAGCCTTGAATCTAGCGTAGTACTAAGTGGTGGCAGTGGAACAAGCGCTTACCCATTTCGTGTGAATTAAACAAAAATAATTGCATTTATAATTTGTTTTGTGGTATATTATATACATCAACGCAGATAAAGGATAAGTAATTATATGGAAATTTATAGAGATTTAGTGGTTGGTGGAAACTAAAAATGGAAGTATAATGAATCTACCTTTGGAGTTAGATTTAATAAATCTCGGGTAATACCGTTATCTAAAATGAGTAAATATAAGGGTGGTACCGTGCTTTATGCACTCCTTGGGTATCATCCTTTTTATTTTTAAGGAGAATGCCTATGATTGATATGCATTATGATTTATTATCAATTCTTTATTATTGTTACTTACGTAATGATTTTAGATACGTAGAAGAATTACAAAAATATTTTAACGATAATAATGTTAATGGTTTGATTGCTAATTTGTATTTTATGAGTGAGAGTGAAATGCAACGGGAAATGATGGGTAAACCAATCGATGTGCTAGAAATGTTTAGGGTATCGACGGAATTATTTAAAAAATATTTTCCTAGTATTGAAGTAATTTATAGTATTGAAGGTTGTGACTATATTAAAGATACTAATGAATTAAAACAACTTTATGATTTAGGACTTAGAAGTATCTTACTTGTTTGGAACAATAAAAATAAATATGGAAGTGGAGCTAGAGCTACCGGAGGCTTAACTGAAGAGGGAAAGAAATTTATAGTTGAAGCTATTAATTTAGGTATTGCAATAGATTTATCGCACATGAATAAAGAGACATTTATTGATACTGTCGATTTGCTTAAAGATGTTAAAAAGAATGGGCTAAATCCTAAAGTGATAGTTAGTCACTCGGATGTTGCTGATTTATATAGTCATCCCCGGAATATTACAGAAAATCAAATAAGCAGTTTGATCGAATTTAATCCGGTGATGGGATTAGTAAGTTATTCGATGTTTTTAACCAATAAAGATGAATCATTAGAAACATTAAAACATAAGTATTTGAGTCATATTAAAAGAGTAGTAGAAATACTAGGCATAGATAATGTGGGGGTGTCTACTGATGATATGGGATATGATAGTGTTTTATTTGATAATCCAGTGGAAAGAATAATATTTCCATACGAAAATTTAAAAGATGAATTAACTAAATTATTGAAAGAAGAATTTAGTCAGGAAGAAATAGATAAAATATTAAATTTGAATATAAGAAATAAATTATTTAGGGAGGAAGAAAAATGATAGATATTAAATTAATAAGAGAAAATCCAGAATTAGTAAAGGAAAATATCAAGAAAAAGTTTCAAGATGAAAAATTAGGTTTGGTTGATGAAGTTTATGAATATGATAAGACTTACCGAGAATATAAATTAGAAGGAGATAATCTAAGAGCTAAACGTAATGATTTGAGTAGCCAAATTGGTGGACTTATGCGCGAAGGCAAGAAGGATGAAGCTGAAAAGATTAAAAGTGAAGTAAGTGAAATTAATAATCGAATCGATGAACTAGAAGAAAAAGAAGCAAGACTTGAAGAAGAAATAAAATCAAGAATGATGGTTATACCTAATATAATCGATTCAAGTGTACCAATTGGGAAAGATGATAGCGAAAATGTTGAAAATGAAAGGTTTGGAGAACCAATAGTTCCCGATTATGAAATACCTTATCATGCGGAAATTATGGAATCATTTAGTGGTTGGGATAAAGATTCTGCTGGAAGAACGAGTGGAAATGGGTTTTATTATTTACTTGGTGATATTGCTAGACTTCATAGTGCGATGTTATCTTATGCAAGAGACTTCATGATTGATAAAGGTTTTACTTATTGTATTCCACCATTCATGATTCGTAGTGATGTTGTTACTGGAGTTATGTCTTTTGCGGAAATGGATGCGATGATGTATAAAATTGAAGGGGAAGATTTATATTTAATTGGTACTAGTGAACACTCAATGATTGGTAGATTTAAAGATCAAATTATTAAAGAAGAAACATTACCAATTACAATGACTTCATATTCTCCATGTTTTAGAAAAGAAGTTGGGGCTCATGGTATTGAAGAGCGAGGTATTTATCGGGTTCATCAATTTGAAAAGCAAGAAATGATTGTTATATGTGAACCAGAAGAATCAATGGATTGGTATGAAAAAATGTGGAAATTTACTGTTGAGTTATTTAGAAGTTTGGATATCCCAGTTAGAACACTTGAATGTTGTAGTGGAGACCTTGCTGATTTGAAGGTTAAATCTTGTGATGTTGAGGCATGGAGTCCAAGACAACAAAAATATTTTGAAGTTGGATCATGTTCAAATCTTGGGGATGCTCAAGCGAGACGTTTAGGTATTAGAACTAAGGGGGAAAAAGGAACATATTACTTACATACTTTGAATAATACAGTACTTGCATCAAGTAGAGCAATGATTGCATTACTTGAAAATAATTATCAAAGCGATGGAAGTGTATTAATACCTAAAGTATTACAACCTTATATGGGTGGTATTGAAAAATTAGTTCCTAAGAAGTAAGATGGGTATTTCGGAAGTTTTAGTTATAATTATTATTAATATGATTTTAACATATATGATTAGATGTCATATAGTAAATAAAAATATTGAAGATTTTAGGGGGATAGCTGAGAGGCTACATTTTCCTGAGGAGCTTTGTGCAAAAATGGAAAAAGTTTTGGATAGAAAACCAGAATTGTATGATTTAATACCTGGTTTAAATATTGGTTTGGCTATAAAGGATTGGATATTACGCAAAAGAGAAATGGAATTGCTTGAAGGCGATATTAAACATTTTGAAAATGAATATGGTTCAATTGAACAATTAGTAGTGGATGAATCAAAAGAAAAGTCTAGAACTGAAAACCAATTTCGTAAATACTTTGTAGGATACTTTTTAGATGATAAAGCAATCGTCATATATTTTAACTATGATGGTGATGATGATTTAGTAATTAGTGATGAAAGTTGTCCAACCTTTAATGCTTTAGATGATGATACTAAAGTAGCCACTTTAATGAAAATTTTATATAAAATTTATATCGGAGATAAAGAATATATTCGATGTAATAATATTAATGAAGTATTTACTGAAATAATGGTAATGAATTTAGAAAATATATTTGAATTTGGAAATGTTGATTATACGATTGAAAGAAAAGCCGTTAGTGCTTTAGTAAGACGTAAACCTAAAAATGAAAACTAGATTTCTAGTTTTTTTCTTTTAAACGTAAATTTTTGTAAAGTTAGAATAGTGAATAAAATAATTTTTTGTCGACATTTAACTACTTTTGTCGAATAGCTTGCAAAATAAAAAAATGCTGGTAAAATGGGTGTTGAAAGCGGGTTTTGGTAATTAAAATAGTACAATTTTTTGTTTTTTATACTTTTTTCTATCCTACACGGTCATAATAAAATCTATGATTAAAACAACCTTTCTACACAACTTTATTTCACACTCATCAAAATTCCGCTTTCACAATTTTTGATAGTGTGTTAAAATAGGGTCTTGAAAGAGAGGTAAATTTTATGAATAAACCAGATCTTTGTATTGCTAAGAATAGAGAAAAAGTAAATATAAATTATATTAATTTAAATATGGATATAAAACCTGTTTTTAATGGTAAAAAATATTTTTTAAGAACTTATGGATGTCAAATGAATGTCCATGATTCAGAAGAAATAAAATACTATTTAGAAAAATTAGGATATGAACATAGTGATACTTTGGAAGATGCTGATATAGTTGTGCTTAATACTTGTGCAATAAGAGAAAATGCTAAAGATAAAGTGTTCGGTTATTTAGGTAGATGTAAACATTTAAAGAAGATTAAGAAAGATTTAATTATTTGTTTATGTGGGTGCTTAATGCAACAACCTAGTGAGGTTGAGGCAATTATGGATAAGCATAAATATGTCGATATAGTGATAGGTACCCATAATTTAAGTGAGTTACCTAAACTTGTAGTTGAAGCAAATGGTAAACAAAATATTGAAGTATATTCTAATAGTGATAAAGTATTTGAAAATGTTAAATATAGTCGGGATTCAAAAATATCGGCTTGGATTAACATCCAACTAGGATGTGATAAATTTTGTACTTATTGTATAGTTCCTTATACAAGAGGACGGGAAAGAAGTAGGAAGATCGAAGAAATATTAAAAGAAGTACAAGAATTAAAGAAGCAAGGATATATGGAAATAACTTTACTGGGTCAAAATGTCAATGCCTATGGTAAAGATTTAAATTTAGGTTATGATTTTGCAACGTTATTAGAAGAAACAGCGAAAATTGGGATTCCTCGGGTTAGATTTGTTACTAGTCATCCTTGGAATTTTACTGATAAGATGATTGATGTTATTGCTAAGTATCCTAATATAATGCCATATATTCATTTGCCGATTCAATCAGGTAGTGATGAAATACTTAAGAGAATGAATCGGAGATATACTGTAGAAGAATACAAAAAATTATTTGATACAATCAAAGAAAAAGTGCAAAATGTCAGTATTACAACTGATATAATCGTAGGTTTTCCTAATGAAACTGAAGAGGATTTCAAACGTACTTTGGATATAGTAGATTATTGTAAGTTTGATGGGGCATTCACATTCATATTTTCACCAAGAATTGGAACAGCAGCTGCCTTGATGGAAGATAAAATATCTAAGGAAGAAAAAGAAGAAAGATTACATCGCTTAAATGAACTGGTCAATAAATATTCACTAGAAAGTAATAAGAAATATTTAGGCAAAGTTGTAGAAGTATTAATTACGGGACCTAGTGATAAAGGTGAAGATAAAGTATGTGGTTATACAGATACAATGAAATTAGTAAATGTGGCTGGCTCAAAAGATTTGATTGGGAAAATCGTTAAAGTTAAAATTACAGATGCTAAAAGCTTTAGTTTAGATGGGGGTGTAGTAAATGAAGCATGTGTTTATAATTAATGTCAACTCTAATAGTGGAAAGACTACCCAAAGAGTTGAAGAAATTCGAAAAATTTGTAAGGCTTTAGAAGTTGATTATGAAATTTATGTAACAGATTCTAGAGAAACTACTATGGATATTGCCAAGAAATTTAGGGATGAATTTTGTGTAGTTTATGCCGTGGGTGGTGATGGTACTATTAATGCCGTTTTAAATTCCTTGATGGGTGGAGAAGCTTATTTAGGAGTAGTACCATTTGGTTCTGGTAATGATATATATCGAACACTAAAAGAATATGGTGATTTAGTTACAGAGTGTAATGTTATGAAAGTTAATGATATGTATTGTTTAAATATTTTTAGTGCTGGTCTTGATGCTGAGATATGTGAAGCAGCTGAAAAAATGAAAAAATTAAGTATTCCTCGGAGTCAAATATATAATTTAGGAATGGCTTATACATTTTTTAAATATAAGAATCAACCAATGCTAGTTAAGGCAGATTCAGAGGTATATTATGGACCAAATATGACTATGGTTACAGTTTGTAATGGTAAATATTATGGAAACGGTTATCAAATTGCTCCAGATGCTGATATGCGAAAGGCCGGAGCAGATGTTTACATGTTGGGAGATTTAAATAAATGGGAATTGCCAGGATTTTTAAAATCAGTTATTCGAGGAACGCATGAAGAAAATGATGGTTTAGTTAAAACTAGCGCGAAAAAAATTGAAATTACATCTGAGCATCCAGTGGTAGCTAATGTTGATGGTGAAATTCTTAAAGCTGATCAATTCAACATAAATGCTGAGGTTGGAAAAATAAAGGTAGTACAAAATCGACGGGTTCTAAAATTAATAAGAAAAAAATAATGAAAATAGCATTTTGGAGATGCTGTTTTTTTTGTAGTTTTATGATATTATAGATACGGAGATGTGATGTATTATGATGGGAAAAGTATTAGAGGTATTTGTTCCAGATTTACCGCTACAAAACATGATTGGTTTTAAAATTGAAACTGATAATGAAATAATGACATTAATTTTAGAGCAAAATAACAAAAATGTTCATATATTAAAAAATGATTATGTTTTAATAACGAAAAAAATGATTGGAAATAAAGAGTTGTTAGATATAGATTATGTAGGTGATAGAGATGAGTAAACTAAAGTTATTTCCTCATAATGAAGAAGCTTATAATAAAGTTAAGAAAGCTTTTGAAACATCAAATGTTGTGGGAATAGTTCATGCTACAGGAACAGGAAAAACATATAACGCTTTAGCTTTATGTTTAGATAATTTAGATAAAAAAGTAGTATATGTTGTTCCTTCTAATGGAATTATTGAACATGTTCAAAGCGAAATACAAAAAAACGGTTTAGCTGATGAACTTAAAAATATAACTTTTATAACATATCAAAGTTTAATAAACCAAAGCTATGAAGAATTACAAAACTTAGATGTAGACTTATTGATATTAGATGAATTTCATCATATTGGGGCACCAGTATGGGGAGTAAGAATTAATACCATAATAGATACGCATCCAGATTTGAAAATATTTGGAATGACAGCTTATACTATAAGAGATAGAAGTTCGGAATATGAAAGGGACATGGCTGAAGATGGTGGTAATGAACTTTTTTCTGATAAGATTGTCAGTAGGTATGATTTGGTAGATGCAATGCTTGATAAAGTTATAGGTATGCCTATTTATAGAATGGGGTATGCCAAACTTATTGGTCTTGAAAGATTACTTGAAGAAAGATTATTAAATGGAAGATACACTTTTGCGGAAAAAGAAAGATATCTTAATATATTAAAAAGTTTGAAAAAAAGGTTAGAACAAGCAAATAATAATCAAGAAATTGTAAGACAATATGTTGCTCCTGGAAGTAAAGTTATATATTTTTGTCCATTGGGAGTAGATATAGATTTGATTATCGATGAAGTAAAGATGTGGTTTAAAGGATATATTGCTCCGGATGATATTGAAATTTATAAAACGACTGCTGATATGGGAATGTTAGGTGCTAAAAATAGAGATGCTTTTTATAATGATTGTGATTTGGATGGTCATGATGTTAGTGGAAAACTACGAATAATGTTTACAATTAATCAATATAATGAGGGCATTCATGCTCCGAATGTTGATACAATTATAATGTCTCGAGAAACGAAGTCAGATATAATTTTTTTCGAACAATTAGGTAGGGCATTGACATCAAAGGCAAATTCTAAAAAAGAATTTTATGAAGGTTTGTCTATTGAGGAATTATTTAGCTTGTGTAAGGAAAAGCATCTAAATGTTAAACCTGATTTTAGTAAAGAAAAGTTAATTGAATTGTTATGTTCTCCTTTAATTCTTGATTTGGCGGGAAATATTGATTTTGTCATGAGTTTAGAAAATGAATTAAAAAATCGAATTAAAATTAGATATCCTAATAAAGAAAGTAATAATATAAGTGATACTTTTTTTGAAGATGCCTTATTTGATATTGAAATGTTTGATATTGATATGCTTCAGGCGTTATTAACAATAAAAGATAGATTATCTAGAAATTGGGAAGATTATTATAATTTGGCTAGTATTTATTATGAACATCATGGTGACTTATTTATTCCTTCTGGTTTTCGTACAATTAATGGATATGAATATAATTCCATGGGATATGTTTTAGCTTCTTGGGTTAATAATCAAAGAACTTTAGCGAAGAATGGCAAATTATTGGAATATAGAAAACAATTATTAGACAAAATTGGAATGGTTTATGATGTTTTGGATTATAGATGGAATCTTATGTATGAGTTAGCTAAAAAATATAAAGAGCATTATAAAGATTTAGAAATTGTGAGTACTTTTAAAACAAAGGATGGCGTTAATTATGCTGAAGATGGATATAATTTAGGGGGCTGGGTTTCTAATCAAAGACAAGCGAAGAGAAAAGGTACTTTGAGTAAAGAATATGAAGATAAATTAAGTGCTATTGGATTTAGATTTGAAAATAAACATTTGAGTTGGGATGCAATGTATGAATTAGCTAGAAAGTATTATGAACATCATAGAAATTTAGCTGTTTCTTATGATTTTAAAACAAAAGATGGTTTTACATATGTTGAAGATGGATATAATTTAGGAATATGGTTATCTACTCAAAAAACTGCTAAAAGAGATGGTACATTAACTTCAGATAAGGAAAAAAAGTTAGTGGAAATTGGCATAGTTTTTGATTTATTAGATAAACAATGGTTAGAAAGATTTGAATTATTAAAAAAATATTATAAACATTATGGTAATTTGAATTTGACTTATGCATTTAAAACTAAAAATGGTTATGAATATGATGAGAATGGCTATAATTTGTTAACTTGGATTAATAGGCAGTTGCAAAGAATAGAAAATGGTACTTTAAGTGAAGAAAGAGTTCAAATGTTAAATAAACTTCTCGGTGAAGCAAATTGGAAAAAGTACAAAAAAGATGTTTGGTGGGACGAAATGTATGCGTTAGCTCAAAAGTTTTATGAGTGTCATAAGAATTTGAAATTACCTTATCACTTTAAAACGAGTGATGGCTTAAATTACGATGAAAATGGTAAAGACTTATATGAGTGGATAATGACTCAAAGAATCGCAAAACAAGAAGGAAAGCTAAGTGAGGAACGGGAAGAAAAATTAAATAAAATAGGTATGGTTTATAATGTTTATGATTTTAGATATCAAATGACATATGATTTAGCCAAAATATATTATGGACATTATGGTAATTTATTAGTACCAGTAACATTTAAAACTAGCAATGGATATGAATACGATGCAAATGGTATAGCATTAGGTACATGGGTTAGAAATTTGCGAAAAAGGGAAGAAAAATTAGATTGGGATAAGAAAAAAGACTTACTAGCGATAGGTATGGTTTTTGATTTACGTAAGAATAAGGAAAAAAAGCAAGAAATTTGTCAAAATTATGGAATAGATATAGAAATAAATAAGAATACTATAAGAGTTATATCAGTAATCGAGTTGGAAGTAAAAATAAAATTTTTAATGGATAATAATATTCCAATAACTGAAAATGGCATATTAAATGAAATATTTAGTATGTCAAGTGAAGCCTTAGAAGAAAAGTATGGTTTATCTTTAGTTAATTTAATAGATAGATATTATGGAGTGACTAGATAGTTATGGATTTTTTAAGAAAATATGTAAGCAACGTTTATTATGAGTTAATATTGGATACTTATGATTGGGTATATCTTCAAAGTTTAGATGAAAAAAAATTTCAAAAAATATACAATTTATTTAAAAATTTGGGCTTTTCTTTTGTAGATGATATTGTTTTAAAATATATAGAAATATTTGAGTTGCCAGAGGAAGAAGTATTAGATAAAATAGAAACTTTAAAAAACACTTTGGGAGATAATTATAAAAATATTATTAGTAATAACATGAATATTTTAAAGTATCTAGTTTAATTTTAAGATATAAATATTTCTTTTTATGCCATCAGATAAGTCTAGAGGTTCTAGTAAGTTCCAACCAAACTTTTCGTATAAGTTTTGATGTCTAGTATGTAAATATAAAGTTTTAATATTTAATTTATCCATGTAAGTAGGAATGGTGTTTATTAAAAATCTGCCATATCCTTGATGACGATATTCTTCTTTTATAAAGACATTAGCTAGCCATGGTGTATATGAGGTATTGTCATTATCATGGTTTACTATTTGATAAAAGCCAATTAGTTTATTATCTTTTAGTAAGATAATAGTAATAGGGTAAGTTTTATTGTTAATGCCATTTATAATATCGTTAGTAATATCTTTAGAGATTAATGGCTTTAAATCAGTAGATATTTCATTGATGTAAGAACTGTTTATATCATTTAAGATATTTGTAGTAAGCATATTATCACCATAATTATTATAATATATATTGCTAGTATTATAAAGTTTTTGATATACTATTATTACTTAAGGGAGGTAAATTATGAAATGTCCAGTATGTAAAGATGTAACATTATTAATGTCAGAAAAAAAGGGGGTAGAAATTGATTATTGTCCTGAATGCCGAGGTATATGGCTAGATAGAGGAGAACTTGAAAAGATTATAGGTCAAGAAGAAGTTAAATCTCAAGATAAAGAAACAACTAAAAATAATGAAAAAGGCAATAAAAAAGAAAAGAAAGAATCTTTTCTAATGGAAATATTTGAAATGTTTGGAGAATAATTAGTTCGATTTAAATTAAGGTAATATATAGTATTATCTTTTTTGTTGCCATAAATCAATGATTAGTATTTTAAATTAAAACTATTTTTTATAATCAATGTCACAGTAAGGGCAAATTGCGGTTTTTCCGTTATCGCAGCCTTCTTTTATTTCTTTAGAATTAAAAATTTTTAGACAGTAAAAGCAGCCGCATTTATTGGATTTTTCTAAGTATGCTCTGTTGGCGCTAGAGCATGCGTGAGCATTAATGTAGTTAGGTTTAGTCATGTTATCTTCATATATAAATAAAACTAGATATTGCTATCTAGTTAATTCTAATTGGTAGCGACGGTGTGATTCGAACACACGACCTGCCGGGTATGAACCGGATGCTCTAGCCAACTGAGCTACATCGCCATGAAATTCATTAATAATATATCATAATTGCTGGTGTTTGACAATACTTTTTTTGTGATTTTTGTCGAACAAATTATTAATGTTATTATTGAAAATATTTATTTATTTGATATAATTAATAGAAAAAAGTGAGGGATAAATGTGATTAAAACTAAAAGTAAAGGGGATTTAATAATTATATCTGGTACTACTTGTGCTGGTAAAGGGACAGTTATTAAGAAGTTACTCGCTAATCATAATGATGTAGTTTTATCTACTTCTTATACATCAAGGCCTAAAAGAGAGTCAGAAATAGATGGAGTAGATTACTATTTTGTTAGTAAAGAAGAGTTTGAAAGAAAAATAGAAAATGGAGATTTCTTAGAGTATGCTCAAGTTCAATATGGAGCTTATTATGGTACTCCCAAAAAAGAAGTATTAGAGTTGCTTGATAGTGGTAAAGATGTAATACTTGAAATAGACGTTCAAGGAGCAAAGCAAATAAAAGAACTTTATCCAGAAACAGTATTAATATTTATCATGGCGCCATCAATGAGAGAAGTGAAAAGAAGAATAATGATGAGAGGCGATGAAAATATTGATCAAATAATTTCTAGATTTAAGGTAGCATATAATGAGATAAATCAAATAAATGATTATAATTATGTTGTTGTTAATGATGATTTAGATAAAGCAATAGCAAAGGTTGAAGCAATTCTTGTTAGTGAAAAATTGCGGGTTGATAGAATAGAAGAATTAAGTGTTGAAAATGAAGAAGAAATAATTCATGAACTTTTAATGGATAAAGAATTTGTTAATGAAAAAAATTATGAGTAGCTATTGCTTATAATTTTTTTGTGTGGTATTCTTAGTTTGGTGGTAAAAATGAGTAAAAATAATAAAATATTATATATTATAATTGCTTTATGTGTAATTATAGTTGTTGGTTTATGTATTTTTTTGATTGTCAATCATAAAGAAGAAGTTTTAACTGATGCTTTGAAGTTTGAACAAGAGTTTGAGCAATATAATGGTCTTACATATGATGATACTGGGGATAAAGTAATAGATGTTGATATACCTAGTGAAAATCCCTTTGTTTATAAAACTGGAAAAGAAATTTTAGAAGTTTTGGAACAAGAAAAAGCATATGTTTTATTTGGGTATTCTAGTTGTCCTTTGACTAGAGCGGCGATTGAGATATTAATTACTGCTTTAGAGGAAGAAGAAATAGATAAAGTTTATTATGTAGATATTAAAGATATGCGAGATGAATATGTAATGGGGGATAGTATTATTGCAGATAAAGTTAAGGAAGGGACAGAAGCTTATTATGCAATACTAGATTTTTTTGGAGATTATTTAGATAAATATTATGCTTATGATGAGACAGGAATGTATGCGTATGATACCGGTGAAACTAGACTTTATTCTCCAACTTTTGTAGCAGTTAATGATGGTGAAGTAGTAAGTATGCAAGAAGAATTAGTAAGTTCATATGATTATACTAATAGAGAATTGACTGATGAAGAAAAAGCTGAATTAAGGGAAAGATATTTAAAAGTAATTGATTCTATAAAAGAATAAGTTCTAAAATGTTAGCAGGATAAACGCATGAAAATTTAAATCATGTGTTTTTTTCTAGCAATTTTACAATATCATCTGTATTTAGTAACTTA
>CALVIU010000015.1 GCA_944331835.1 uncultured Bacilli bacterium
ACCATAAAAATTTACTCTTGACAAATCTTAGAATGTCATTTTTCAGAAGTGTTAGCTTCTACTAAAACTCTTTTATTTTCATCATCCCAAGAAAGCTCACTACCATTTTCACAAGCAGATAACTGTTCATTAAAAACATATCCCTCCTGTGGCCAAACATTATCACTTGTTACTTGATACTCTCCACTACCTGCTTCTATTTCATACATCATGGTCAAAGTATTGTTATTAGTTAATTTTTTACTTTCTTCATTACTTATAACTATTCTTTTTGTGTTATCGCCCATAAAAACATATAGACAAGTTGTTAATATTAATAAAATACTTAAAGTAATAATTATATATTTCTTTTTCATAAACATTACCTCCAGGCATTACAGTTATATTGTAATACTATACTATTACTATTTAATAGTAGCATAAATAGTTTAAAGTTTCAATAGCATTTTAGTAATAAAATGAATCTAGATAAGATAGTAGCAAAATAGTAATATATTAACAGGTGATAAACATGATTAATAGTCAAATAAGAATTCCAGAAGAATTATGGAATAAAATAAAGGAAATTAGTGAAAAAGAAGAAAGAAGTATTAATTCTCAAATTATTTATATTTTAAAAATATATGCTGAAGAATATGAGAAAAAGGAAAATAATTAATTGAATAAGTGTTTAAATAACATTTATTTTTTTTATTTACATATAATTTATTAGGTGGTATTATGTTTGGAACTAATGTTATAGGTAGTGGCTTAACTCTTACAAAAGTTTTAGGAGGTATTTCTAAAGGGTTATCAATTGCCAATCAAGTAATCCCTTTATATCAGCAAGCAAAACCGATGATTCAAAATGCAAGAAAAGTAATGAGTGTTTTAGGAGAATTAAATAAATCAAATGGTAATAAAAATAATAATACCAATAAAACTACGGTAGAAGTTCCAGCCAAAGAAAAAACTGAAACCTTTAAGGTTCAGCCTAGTAATTCTCCGGTATTTTTTCAATGATACTTTGTAATATATTAATATAATTTAAATATTGTTTGTCTTGTGATTTAGAATGGATGTAATTAAACTGTTCAATTAAATATTTAAAATATTCTTTATTTTGGCTTTTACCAAATAAAAGTTCCGATTCTGATAAATTATCAGAACCTCTTTCATATTTAATAATAACGTAATAATGTTTTCCATCTTTAATTACTACTTCTTTAGTAATTTTATATCCTAAATCTTGCATATATTTTCTTAATTCATAATGATCATTATTGCTTTGAATAATTAGAATTTCTGGCAATTTTTTTGTATCAAGAATTTTTTTTATTGTGCTTGTCCCCATTCCAGCGATTACTGCAACGTCATAAATTTTTCCGATATTTTTAAAGCCATCAGCTAATACTAAAGATATTTTGTTATTTAAATTGTATTTTGTTAAATTGTTCAAACTACTTTTTAAGACATTTTGCGAAACATCAGTTGCTGTGATATCCTTACTAATGTTATTTTGATAAAGATATATTGGTAGATAAGCATGATCTGTGCCAATATCTATCACACTGGAATCTTTAGGAATTAAATCAGCAATTGTTTTTAATCTTTTGGTAATCATATTATTCTTCTAGGAAATCTCTTAATTTTTTTGCGCGAGATGGATGACGTAATTTTCTTAAAGCTTTTGCTTCAATTTGTCTTATTCTTTCTCTTGTTACATTGAATTTCTTACCTACTTCTTCAAGAGTGTGACATGTTCCGTCGATAAGACCAAAACGAAGTTCTAAAACTTCTTGTTCTCTGGCTTGCAAAGACATAAGAACTTCTTTTATTTCTTCTTTTAAGATTTCGTTTTCCGTATATTCTTCAGGTGATAGACTAGATTCATCTTTAAGGAAATCTCCTAAATGAGAGTCTTCTTCTTCACCGATTGGAGTTTCAAGTGATACGGGTTCTTGACTAATTTTTAGAACTTCTCTTACCTTTTCTACTCCAACTCCCATTTTTTTAGCAATTTCTTCTTCACTAGGTTCACGATTTAGTTCTAGCGTAAGTTGTCTTTGGACACGAGACATTTTATTGATTGTTTCAACCATATGAACAGGTACACGGATAGTTCTAGCTTGATCTGCTAGGGCTCTAGTTATCGCTTGACGAATCCACCATGTCGCATAAGTTGAGAATTTATATCCTTTATCGTAGTCAAATTTTTCAACAGCTTTCATAAGACCAATATTTCCTTCTTGAATTAAATCTAAGAATAAAAGTCCACGACCAACATATCTTTTAGCAATACTTACTACTAATCTTAAATTTGATTCAGCAAGTATTCTTTTGGCTTCTTCATCACCAGCAGCTACTCTTTGAGAAATTTCCATTTCTTCAGTGCTAGAAAGTAGCGAGATACGTCCAATTTCTTTTAAGTACATTCTAACTGGATCATTGATATTAATATCCTTGGTAATATCTTCATCATTTAAGATGATTTCTTCTGCTTCTTCTTTTGGTTTTATTCTAACACTACCATTACTAGTATCAACGTCAGCTTCTGCTACTACTTCAATCTTATTTTCTACTAGCTTATTATAAAGATTATCAAGGGCATCAGAATCAATTTCTAATCCTTTTAATTCTTCTGCTAATTCTTCATATGTAATAAACCCTTTTTCTTTACCTTTAACTATTAAATTATTTTCTCTTTCTTCTAATGTCTTAATTTCGTTCATATTTCACACTTCCTTTTTTAATTCTGTAAGCCTTGTTATTAACTCGACTTGTTTATTGACATCCAACTCATGTTTGATTTTCTCTTTTAATTCTTTTATTTCATCTTTTTTTAGAATATTTAAAACTACATCTACACAACTATTGAACTCTTCAAGAGAAACCACAGTATTATTATTTTCACTAATAATTTCATTTACATAACTATATAACTCTTCTTGAGACATTATAAATGTTATAAAATCAGCAATATTAATATTATTATGAACAGTATTATAATAAACTATTTCACTAGCAAGCATTCTTTCTTTTTTTTCTTTAAAATATCCCAAGCGATTTTTATATACTGTTATGTATGTTGGGTCACACATCATCGAAAATAAAATCTTACTTACTGCAATTTGATACTTACTCAATTTAGGCTTATTAGCTGCCTTAGCTTCCGTTTTTTCTACTTTTTTTGTTTCATCCGGAGTATTTTTTAATTTTTGTCTAAGTATCTCGGCATCAATTTCATAATCCTTGCTTATTTTAGATATAACTAGCTCTTTTGTCAAGTCATCTGTGTTATTTAAACTAGAAATTACTTCTTGAACATAAATAATTAGATCTTCCATATTATTTAAATTTTTATTATTTTTTAAATATTCTAGTTTAAAATCAATATATTTTAGAGCGTGTTTGATATTATCTTTTAAAGCATCAACACCTTTTAATCTGATGTATTCATCAGGGTCTTTGGCATCAGTTAAGCGTACTACTCTCGTATCTACTCCACTATGCAGGAGCATTTCACCATTTTTAACTGTTGCATCAAGTCCCGCTTGGTCATTATCAAGCATTAAAATTACTGGGACTTTAAGTTTTTTTAATACATCTATCTGCTCTTTAGACATGGCTACTCCCATTAGAGCAACAACATTTTTAATACCACTAGCACTTACTTTGATAGCATCCATGTTGCCTTCGACAACAATTATACACTTTTCTTCACGAATAGAATTTCGGGCATTATGGTAATTAAACAAAATATGTCCTTTTTTGAATATATCAGTTTCTCTAGTATTCATGTATTTGGCAGTATCAGTTTCATTATTATAAATACGTCCAGTAAAGCCCACAACCTGTCCTTTTAAGTCCTCAATAGGTATCATTATACGATTAGTAAATACATCATAAATATCTAAACCGACTTTATTAATCAATCCTAAATCGGCAATCTTATCAGCATTGTATTTTTTTCCATTTAAAAGTTTATATAATGTATCTTTATTACTAAGTGCTAAACCGATGTTAAATTCTTTTATTATAGATTCATCTATTCCCCGGTCTTGTAAATATTTTCTGGCTTTTATGCCTTGTTCTGTAAAAAGATTATTTAAATAGTATTTTTTAGTAAATTCCATTATGTCATAGTCTTCTTTGTTAACAGAAGAAAAATCTTGGTAATCGCTAATATTTAAATTATAACCGACTTTATCAGCAATTATTTTTACTGCTTCAACAAAACCAACATTTTCATACTTCATAACAAAAGTAAAAACATTTCCGCCGGTTCTACAAGTAAAACAGTTAAACATCTGTCGTTCTCTTGATACAACTAAGCTTGGCGAATGGTCATCATGAAAAGGACAAACCGCTAAAAAGTTTTTGCCTCGTTGTTTTAAAGATAAATAATCAGAAATAATATCGACGATATCTGCTCGTTCACGAATAGCATTAATCTCTTCATCTTTAATATATGCCATATCTTCCCCTCAACAATCGCTAGTACCAAATGCTTAAAATGCCACTTTTCTACACATTTTGTAAAAATCGTCATTATTTTATCATTTTTCGACGATTTTATCAAGTATTGGTGTAAAAAAACTTAAAAATAGTACACTTATAAATACTCCTTCAAATGCATTTAAAAAATAAGTAAGTATGGCAGTAAGAATACCACATGCTATTCCATAGATAATCATACCAAGCCTACTATGGGGAGTACTTATGGAATCGACATTTAATAATATTAAACCTAGTATAGCACTACTTGATAAAAGAGAATTAATATCAAAACCACTGACTAATAAAGATATTATTATAAAAGCACTAATGCTACAAATAGCAATGATTTTTTTATAATTATTTAATACACTAAATAAAATTAGAATTATAATTCCTAATATTATATTAGTTGATGCAATCCCTCCAATATTTCTACCCCATAATAAGTCCCAATAATTTAGAGAATAAATATTTAGATTTTCAGCAGGATTTAAGTATGTATAATTATTTATTACTACTAAAACTAATATAATAAACAATTTACAAAATGCCATTTTATTAAATTTTATTTTACGTTCTAAAACATTAGATATAAGAAAGCTAATAAACAAAGAGATTCCATAGACAAATAAACTAATATTTTGAGGCATAAATAAGGGAATAATCATTAAAAATAATAAATCTAATGTCCAAATTTCTTTCTTTTTAAATATCAATATATCCACTAGTATATAGATTAATAAACTAATTATTAAAAGATAAATTATTTTAAAAATAGATAGAAAAGATATTAAATCTCTTGTATATAATAAGATTCCGTTTTTATAAATACCATAAAGAATTAATGGTATTAAACAAAGTAAATAGCTTATAACTATATTTTTAATATTAACTTTATTATGAAAAAACACACGATTTTTAGACATCTTTATCACCTTGCAATTTAGCTTTTAAATTGACGTATCCTGGGCATATATAAGAACAAAGGCCACAATTAATACATTTGTTAATATTCTTTTTTGTTAAAGGGTTTACTCCTTTAGGACAAATTTCAATACATTTACCACAGTTAATGCAATTAGATTTAGGTATATCTACAGAAGCCATGATATTAATTGATGATATGCTTTCATCTATGACAAAATTAAATTCATCAGTAATTTCAAAGCCTTGCATTAAACCGTTGGCTATTACTTTATATTTGGAAACTGTAATAGTAAAATATTTGCTCAATATATCTTTTAAAAGTGTATATTTTTTGATACGTAGAATTTTACTTTCTTTGATGGCATCTCCAGAAATTGTCAAAAGTATTGTCGATGTATCTTTTCCTTTTAAATAATTATTTAATTTTAATAACTCGGAAGTTGTTAAATATAATGTTTTATCTTTAATTTGAAGTTTTTCTAATATAAATTCAGGATTCCCTAATAAGTATTCATCATTTACTAAAGTAAGATTAATACTAGGATATGTCCCAATTGCATTTAGGCAATCAGTTATAATGGCTGTATCAATATTTTTTACAACCAAATAATTATGATTGCTTTTGTAAATTACTCCAAGTTCATCAATTAGCTCTAATAATTCAGCAATATTTTCCTTTAAAATAAAAATATTGTTATATACATATGGTTCATCATCAATAGTTGTAATTACAATATTAGAAAAAGTTGTTTGACTTTTAAATTTTGCTAGCAAATCTTTATCCTTATTTTCTTCGAGACACTTTAAAATGTTTTTGATAGTAATTTTATTATAATGGTGCTCTTTGCTATCTTCTAATTCTCGAAAATCATTTTCAATTACCAAACTATTTTGAACTTTTTTATTAAATAGACATTTTTTTATACCAAATGCAATTCCAGATATAGGGGATGCATAGTTTGAGCAAACTTTTTCCCCTTTTAAAACTTGTTCATCTTGAGAGACTTGAATATTACTGCCTGGTAAATAAACAAAGTCAGGATTTAAATAGTAAATGATATCTTTATTAATTTTAATATTGAGATTTTTCTTTAAACTAATTAATTTCATTACTATATAGCTTCGTTCCTTTCACGTAAATATTTATGTAAATCTTTAGCAACCGATACAGGAATTATTTCACTTAACTCTTCAACGGATGCTTCAGCCATTTTTTTAATACTACCATATTTTTTTATTAATTCTTTTTTTCTTATTTTACCAATGCCATCAACATTGTCTAGAACACTGGCAATACTTCCTTTATCGCGAAGTTGTTTATGATAAGTAATAGTAAATCTATGAACTTCATCTTGAATTCTAGTAAGATAATGAAATATGTCACTATCACGTGGTATATTTATGACTTCTAAGGTATCGCCGTCGATTAACTCATTAGTACGATGGTGATTATCTTTTTTTAGACCTACTACTTTTATATTTAAATGTAAGGCATTTAAAATTTCTTTACATGCTCTAATTTGATTTTCTCCCCCATCAACGATGATCAAATCAGGCATTTCGGTATTGTCTACCATTGCACGGTAGTATCTACGATAAATTACTTCTTTCATAGTATTATAGTCGTCGTTTTTATCAACGCTTACTTTATATTTGCGATATTCTTTACGGCATGGTTTACCTGCTTTAAATACAATCATTCCGCTAACAGAATAAGAACCAAATAGATTAGAATTATCAAACGCATCAATACGATCTAATACTGGTAAAGAAAGTAATTCTTTTAAAGAATCATTGGCTCCAATAGTGCGAGATTCATCGTTTCTAATGATTGTTACTTCTTGCTCTAAACTAATTTTAGCATTGGCTTTAGCCATATCAATCAAATTCTTTTTGTTACCCTTTTGTGGGATTATTGCCTTAGTTTCTAGTATGTTGCTTATTACTTCAGCATTTAGGCCGTCATCTAATAAAATTTCTTTAGGAATTTCATGACGAGAGTAAAAATTTAGGATATAAGAGTTTACTTCATCGTAGACATCACTTATTAAATAAAATTTATCATTATTTCCTCCGACAATTTTGCCATTGCGGATAAATAGAATTTGAACAGAAATTATTCCCTCATCAAAGTAAAAAGCTATAGAATCACGATTAACATAGTCGTGAAGTTCAACTTTTTGTTTATCTAAAATTACTTCGATATACTGCAATTCTTTTTTCATTTCAAGTGCCGCTTCAAAGTTAAGGTTGTCACTAAAGATTCTTATTTTTTCCATTATTTTATCTATTAGGATTTTGTCATTTCCTTTTAAAAAATCGAGAATTTCTTTTTCCATCGTTGCTAATTTTTCTTGGTCAACATTTTTTTCACAAAAACCTAAACATTCTCCAATATGATAATAAAGGCACACTTTTTTAGGCATTCCTTCACATTTTTTTAATGGATAAAGACGATTTATCAGACCTACTATTTTTCTAGCAGCATATGCATTAGGATATGGGCCAAATAACATTTTTTTATCTCTTTTTTTTATATTTAAATACCTAGATACTTTAAGTCTTGGGTATGGCTTGCTAATATATTCTATATAAGGATAGCTTTTGTCATCTTTTAATAAAATATTATATTTAGGATTGTATTCTTTTATTAAGTTTATTTCTAAAATAAATGCTTCTTGTTCTGTCGATGTAGTAATATAAGTAAAGTCTACTACTTCACTAACCATTTTAGCGGTTTTTCCTGTTACAGTTCCTTTAAAATAACTGTTGACCCGCTTATAGAGGTCTTTAGCTTTACCAACATAAATAATTGTATTATTGATATTACGCATTTGGTATGAGCCCGGCAAATGCGGTATTGTTTTTAATTTTTCTCTAAGCATTATTTCCCACCTTTAACTATTATACTACAAAATTGATGCTTTTTACGATATAATATTGCTGGTGATAACATGAATTTAATAAATTCAGCAACTATTGAAGTAAAAAAATCAAAATTTATTTCTTATTATTATCATTTAGATGATATAAGTGATGTCAAAAAAATATTAGAGAACTTACGAAAAGAACATAAAAAAGCAAGGCATATTGTCCATGCTTATAAATATGGAAATACTGCTGGAAAGTCAGATGATAAAGAACCATCTGGTACAGCTGGATTACCTCTTTATAACATTTTAGAAAAGAATAACCTTAATAATGTCATGATTGTCGTGGTAAGATATTTCGGAGGAATTAAATTAGGTGCCGGTCCTCTTACTAGAGCTTATAATAATGCAGGTGTATCAGCATTAAAAAAATGATCAAGCGATCATTTTTTTAATATCATCTAAATTGCGAAAGCCAATTTCTTTTTTAGCTTCTTTACCATCTCGGAAAAGAATCAATGTTGGAATGCTCATGACGCCAAACTTAGCAGCCAAATCCGGGAATTCATCGACATTAATTTTTAAAACATCAATGGAATCTATTTGTTCAAGAATTGGAGCTAGCATTCTACATGGGCCACACCAATCAGCATAAAAGTCCACTAAAACATCTTTTTCATTAATAATATTAGAAAAGTCTTTGCTGTTTTCTAAATGACGTACCATAACCAAACCTCCTTAAATTACTACAGTATTTGAAAATACTATTTTTCCATCATCAATTAATTTTTGGGCGTCTTCTTTTGATATTATATTATAATAAACTAATGTATGCAATACTTGGAAATTAACATCTTCGCGATTAGAGTTTTCATCTATTTCATCTAGTAATTCATCTATTCTTTCTAAAGCTTGAGTTGTTGAAGCTGCTAATGAGCCAATAATTGGAGTTCTTTCTAACAATATTATAGAAAATTTTGAATCAGCTACCATGCCTTCGGTTGCAGGAATATGAAATAAAATAAAAGTTACCATGAAAGCCATAATTACACCTTCAATTAAACCAACAATACCTCCCAATATTTTTGATGGAATGGCTAATATTACTGTCAATTCCAATAATTTTTCAACAAGACCTGCGAGATTAATTATAATACTTAGAACACAGTATAGTAATATGTAAATTACTACAAAGGAAATAAGTTCATATATTAAAATATTAATAGATGAAATACCATCAAATACTCCTCCAAAGTTGAAAAATGGCAAATGTTCCATCAAAAAGTTAGCTAAGTAATCTTTGAAAACAAAAGCTAATACCAAAACAGCACAGGTTCCTACCAATTGAACTAAGCTTTTGATAACACCTTTTTTAAGACCAATTACCCCAAATAGTAAAATTATTAAAATACTTACAACATCAATTATATTCATCTTTCTTCTCCTTATTTTAATTATATTATAATTATGATGAAAAATAAAGTCAAATATGATAAAATTGTATGTAAAGAGAGGTATATATGACAATAGTTTTTAAAGTAAGTGACAATGTCAAAGAAAAAATGATTAAATATTATGAAGATTTAAGAAGAGATAAAACTCCTCCATATGCAATCTTTCAAGCTATGGAAGCAGATACAATAATTACTCTTTATGAATCGGGAAAAGCTATGTTTCAAGGAATTAGTGCAGATATTGATGCAAATATTTGGATTGATTTGGAAAAAAAGTTAAATAACCGAATTATCGATATTAAAACTGGGAAAGAAAAAGCAAATGATAAAAAAAATAGTGCTCCTATAACGAGAAAATTTGATAAATATAATACCATTGGTTCTGATGAAGTTGGAACTGGAGATTATTTTGGACCAATTGTTGTTACAGCCGCTTTTGTCCAAACTAGTGACATAGCATTTTTAGATGAACTAAAAGTAACTGATTCTAAAAAGATAACTGATGAAACAATCAAAAAAATTGCCCCAAAAATTATGGAACGTATCCCCTATTCTACTTATATTTTAAGTAATGAAGATTATAACAAAGTACATAACAACCAAATTAATATGAATAAAATTAAAGCTATATTACATAATAAAGTTTTACTTAATATGGTAAATAAAAACTTACCTTTCGATAAAATTGTCGTTGATCAATTTACACCTCCAACTAAATATTATGAATATTTAAGTGATGTAAAAGATAAAGTTATCAATATTACATTTACTCCTAAAGCAGAAGATCAATGTTTAAGTGTTGCTTGTGCTTCAATTATAAGTAGATATATCTTTTTAAAATCAATGAATGATATAAATAATGATTTAGGAATGATTATTCCAAAAGGTGCGGGAGTTGCTGCAGATGAAGCCGCTAAAAAGTTAGTCTTAGAACATGGGTTTGACATATTAAAAAAGTATGCTAAGTTAAATTTTAAAAATACGGAAAAAGTAAAGGAACTAACAAAATAGTTCCTTTTTAACTGCAAGCATCTAATAAAAATCCGTATAAGGCAATATCCTTATCCCATATGCCTTTTTTAATATTCATATCAATAGCGCATAAATCTACTAAATTTTTAAGTAGTTCACTTTCACTATAATGTAAGCCGTTGTTATATAATTTATTTACTTGCCAATCAACTAAACTTAAATTACTACAAATTTCTGATAAAGGTATTCTAGATTGATACATTTTTTTTACATAATACATAAGCCGATATTCTCTAGCTAGTAATGATACTAAAACTGTGCTATCAACTTTATATATTTTTAAACTGTTGAGTATTCTTAAAGCATCTTCTAGTTTTTTGTCAATTACAGCACTAACGAAATGGAAATTATTGCTATCAAGTTCAACTCCTACAATTTTTTCAACATCCGCATATTTTATGCGACAAGGGAAATTATAATAAAGCATTATTTTATCTAATTCATTTAGCATAATATCTAAATTTCCATAAGAATTATTGATAATATAACTAACAGTTTGATAATCTATATCAAATTCATTTTCTTTAACATAATTAGTTAGAAAATCATTTAAGGCTTTTCGATCAAGTTTGGCTTTATTTATCACTTTATATTTGTTTTTTAATTCTTTAACTATTTTTTTTCGAGTATCGATTGGTTTTTGAGTAGCAAATATTAATACTGTATTTGGGTTAGGATTATCTATATATTTTAACACTAAATCTGTCGTAGCATCATCTATTTTATCACTTCCAAATATATCAGCATTAGAAACAATTAAATATTTAATATTATTATCTAGGGAAAAATAGTTAGCTTCTTCGATTACTTCTTTAATACTACATTTATTTAAATTAAATATTTCATAAGTATTTTCTTTAACTATTTTTTTTATTTCATCATTTATTAATCTAAAACTTTCATTGCTTATTAAATAGATATTCATATTTACTACCTCGATACATTTATTTTACTATAATTTTTTACAGAAGAAAAGAGAATCTCTTCTCCATCTATCAAAACATTATATAATGTATTATATTTTATGGGTTATATTAATTATTGTGTAGGTAACTAATTTTTATGTGTGACCAAGGCAATTGTGTGAACACTGTCTACATTATTTAACGTTAATCTATTAGAATATTATAATAGGTTGCTAAGTCGCTTTCTTAAATAATCTGATATTCTTTTGCTAAGATTCTTTTATCACTACAATACTCCATTATAAATTTATTATCTTTTTTACATATAATTATTCCAATCGTTTTATCTTGCGTTAATTTTCTTAAGTTCTTATCTATGTAATTCATATATACTTCAATTTGACCAATATACTCTTTTTTTAACTCGGTTACTTTTAGTTCTACAACTACAAAACAATTAAATATATAGGTATATAGCAATAAATCGATGTAATTATAACTATTACCTATTTTTATTTTGTATTCATTTTTTATAAACGAAAAGCCATTACCTAATTCTTGTAAGAATGATGGTATGTCTTCTAATATCAGTTGTTGTAATAATTTTTCAGAAATTATTTCTTTATTAATGGAATTTTTTATAAGAATAGGATTTTTTATAAGATCAACCAATGAGGTATCTTCTTTAGTAATCAATTTTTCTCTAGCAGTCTCATCTAATCGTTCATATTCTCTGTTTTTAATTTTTTTCCGAAGTTGCCTAACTGATAATTTTTGTTCAATACTTATTTTTATATAATAATTTATTTTAGCAATATTATCTATAGATAATAACTCACTATAATGACTCCAAGACAAATTGGTCGACAGTGTCGACCAATTTTCTTTACTAAAAACATAATAAAATTGACGCATTCTTCTTAATGTTCTTTCATTATATTTTTTACTAATCTCATTAATTAACTTTTTTGAATATTCTTTAATAATACCTTCACCATAATGTTTACCGGCTTCACTAAGTAATTTACCAACATTATAATAAGTAGTTAAGTCTATTCTTACTATAATCCTTTACTCTTTTCGTTATTTCATTGTTTATTAATTCGTTTTTTATTTCTTTATAATAATTCATAAATCTCCTTTCTATGGGACATATGTTTCTATGCTAAATTTATTATTTTTGATTTTAAAAACTACACTACCATCTTTATCAGTTCTATAAATATTTGTATATTTTAAAATATCTAATACCTCATCTTTAGGATGATTGTACCTATTATTTCTTCCTACAGATATAATAGAATATTTAGGGTTAATATAATTAATAAATTCTAATGATGTACTGGTATTACTTCCATGATGTCCCACTTTTAAAATATCGATATTAGAAATATTATAGATGTCTATTAAACTAGCTTCGACATCTACTCCAGCATCTCCCATAAACAAAAGTTTTAAGCCATTAATACTTGTATATAAAACAATGGAGTTATCATTTTCATTATCATATAATTCATGATTTAAAGAATATAATTTATTATTGTAAAAATCTAATTCTTTTATATTTTGATAATAATTAATATTTTGTTTTTTTAAAGTATTAGTAATATTTAATTCTAAATCATTTAAGGAACCTTTATTGAAAATTACCGTGTTTACTTTAATGTTATCTATTATATTTATTGCTTCACCAACATGATCCATATCTCCATGAGTGAGAATTAATTTATCTATTTGGCTTATACCTAAACTTTTTAAAAACTTAATGGTGTTATCACTTAAATTGTAAGTCTTATTACTTTTTTGCCAGTCATCAGTTTCATAAGTTATTTTTCCTCCGGTATCAATCATTATAACTTCTTTTTGATATGGAGAAACTAGAGTAGTGCTATCGCCTTGCCCAATATCTAGATAATAAATGTAATAATGGCCGTCTAATTTAGGGATAAATTTAATAATAAATAGTGTTGCAATTATACCTAAAAGGTACTTTTTATTATTTTTTAATAGAATGATAAATACGAATAAAATAATAATTAAAATAATACTGGTTTTAGGAATATTAATAAATAAACTGAATTTAACAAATAAATTGTTAAGGAAGTCAGTGATAGTTAAAGTAATACTAAATAAAGAATTTAGAAATGGAAATATAAAAGTAATTATGGATAACGGAAAAACAATCACAGATATCCATGGGACAAATATCATATTAATTAAAATAGATGTAATATTTACTTCGTAGTTGATACAGGCACTAATTGGTAAACTAAAAAGGAATGAAATGAAACTTAACTTAAACATTTTTACAAAATAATTACCAGTTATTTTATCACTATAATAAATAATTCCGCCGCAGATAATAAAAGAGTAAATGAAACCTAAGTCGTAGATTATAAAGGGATTAAATAAAATTAAAATGAATGCTGTAATAAAAAGAATCTGGAGATTAGAATAATTTAGTTTTCTGATTTTATTAATACTATTTAGAATGAAGAAGATTATAGCTCGCATTACTGCTGCTTGAAAATTGGTGATGAAGGCAAAAAACAACAAAATGGCACTTAAAATTATTAATTTGGGTGTTTCTTTAAAACGACGCAGAAGAAAAGAAAATACCGTTAGTAAAACGGCGATGTGAGAACCGGAGATGGCTAGCAAATGACTAGTGCCATTGGTTTGATAGTTATTATAAATATCACTGCTTATTAATGATTTATCCCCTAAAACTAGAACTAAAAGATAATTACCATTCTCTAAATTATAAGCTCTTTTATAAAGATAATCTTTTATTTTATCAATGAGGTTATTATCATCTTGTATTTTATAAGAATTAGCACTAAATAAGTAAAAGATTTTTTGGTTATATAAATACTTACGATAATTAAAATTATTAGGAATAGTATTGTTTAAAGGTAACTCTAGAGTGCCAGACAAACTGATTGTTTTGCCTATACCTACTCTTTTTAGTAGAGTTTCTTTTTCTTCTTTACTTTTAATATAATAAGTAGCGATAATATCTTCTTGGGCAGCTATAGTCATTTGCAACTTACTACCGTTGATACTATATTCTTTAATTTTACCAGTTATACTTGTTTCAGTGCCATCATACTTTGATTCATATTTTATTATAACGGTAAAAAGAAAAATATATAATAAAGAAAATATTAACAGGATAATAAAAAGAATATTACACCGTAATATAAGCTTTAAGTTGTTCAAAGGTTGAATCTCCGATACCATTGACATTTTTTAAGTCTTCAATACTTTTAAATAAACCGTTATTGTCACGATAATTTATTATGTTAGTTGCTTTGCTTTCTCCAATACCTGGTAAAGTTATTAATTCTTCAATTGTTGCTAAATTAATATTTACTAGATTATTTGAAGAGTTATCACTAGAAGTGCCTCCGCTGGTAATAATGCTTACATTATTGTTTATATCTTCACTAATATCATAACTGTTATTAGTATTCGTCTTAGTTTGTGAAGTTTTGTTTTTCTTATACTCAGAATTTGTAAAAACATAAATTACCAGTTCATCTGTTACCTTTTTGCTCAAATTTATGTTATTGGTGTAGGCATCTTCTTTAAATCCCCCAGCCATTAAAATTGCATCATTTATAATGCTACCATCTGATAGTTCATATACTCCGGGATTTTCTACTGCTCCTTTAATCTCAATGTGAAAAATATTTTCTAGTTGTTCTTCTTCTACCTTTTCATCTACAGCAACTAGATCTTCTAAAGGCTCGCAAAAGCATTCTTCTTCATTATTTAATATGTAAACCATATAAATACTCAAAGCTATTATAATTATAGTTAAAAAACTTAAAATGCTTATAACGATTGTTTTATTGTCAAAAATTTTCATACCATACCTCCCTCTTGCATTTTGACTTTCTAATTTGCCAAAAGTTATTTACCTCCTTTCTTTATTTTGGCAACAAAAAAAGATATGCCTAAACATACCTTTTATAATTATATACCCCAAAAATTCTCTATTTCCTTTTTTTATTTTATTTTTTCAAATATTCTAATGCTTCATCAAACGTTGCAACCCCATGGATTTCTATATCTAAATTAAATTCATCCTTAACACTTAAAGCTTCTTCATAATTTTCCATTGGGCATAAAAATATTTCGGCATCACTTTTAACCGCTCCCAAAATCTTGTATTTTACACCATCGATTGCTCCGACAGTTCCATCTAAAGAAATAGTTCCGGTGCCAACGACAGTTCGACCTTTTGTAATATCTTCATCAGTAATGGCATTATAAATTGCTAAAGTTAACATGAGTCCTCCGCTAGAACCTGATTCACTAGCTTTAGTAGCAACAGAAATTTCTGGATTAGTTTCATATTCATAAGTCGTTAAGAAAGAAACTCCAACTTTTAAGCCATCTTCTGTATTATATATTTTGGCACTACATTCTTTTTCTTTACCATTACGGTTGACTAAAAAAGTAATTGTATCACCTTCATTTTTACTATTTACAATTTCTCGCAACTCTACAACATCATTAACCTCTATACCATCCGCCGTTAAAAGTTCGTCATAAATTTCCAAATCGGTATCGGCATCATTAGATATATAAACAATGTTATTTACTTCTCTAGTAATATTTAGTTCTTTCCCAGCCTTTTCATAGGCTAAAATAGTTGCATTATCAATTGATGATTGCATATACAATTTTTCAAGTTCTAATAATTCATCAACAGATTCATCCGGAGCAGTTATCTCACTACTTTTTACAAGATCCCAGTTGGGAATAATATAAGAAAGCAGAATCATTGGTAATGTTCCTTTAACCAAAGATACATAACTCATATTTAAAGATCCTTCAGTATCTCTAGAGTTTTCTACCTCAATTCTATCCTCCAAATTAACTATCCCACCTGGAGTATATATTACATAAGGGAATTCATAAAAAAATAGAAAAATAATTATTCCCCAAATAATTAAGAATTTATAATTTTCAACAATAAAATTTTTAACATTTGAATATAATTTATTAAACAATTAGATCACCTAATTAATTATAGCAAAAAAGGGGATTGTTATGAAAAGAAATTTAATCTATTTGACAATTCTTATACTAATTTTTTTAATTTTTAAGAATTATTCGATTGTTTTATCAAGTAGTATTAATGCTGTAGAACTTTGGCTATATAAAGTTTTTCCCTATTTATTTATCATGATTATTATTAATGATACATTAATTAATTTAGATTTTGAAAGAGTTTTTAAAAATACAAGTATTTATGTACTAGTAATGTCTTTATTAAGTGGCAGTCCCACTTCTGCAGTTATAATAAGTAATTTATATAAACAAGGAAAAATAAGTGAAAATAATGCTAATATAACACTTATGTTTACATACTTTGCTAATCCCCTATTTTTATATACAATGTTAAATAGCATATTTAATTCATTTAATGTAACTATTAAACTAATGATTATTCATTATTTAAGTAATATAATTATCTATCTTATTTTTAAAAAGAAGATTTTATATACACCAACGGTAACTAATAATACTAAGTTTGATATTGCTGGTTCAATAAAAAAAGCTATGACAACTACTACCATGGTTTTGGGGGCCATAACTTTTTATTTAGTAATTAGTGATATATTACAATTAAATATTTTTCTACGCGGGCTTTTAGAAATGACCCAAGGGTTAAATGCTTTAATTGGTCGAGATTTATTTGCTAAAGAAATATTAGCAATCATATTTTTATCTTTCGGCGGATTATCAGTTCATACACAAGTAAAATGTATTTTGGATGAAACAGACTTAAAATATAAGTGTTTTTTTATAGGTCGGATTTATCAAACTTTAATAGCTGTTTTTTTAACAATCATTACCTAGACAAGTAACTGGAGTTGTAAAATCATTTACTTCACCAAGATAACTAATAATAATATCATCTAAAGTATTATTATTAAATATATCATTTTCTTCATTGATAGTATGTATTTCAATATCTATAGTAAGAGTATAAATTTTATTATCTTCGGTTTTATTATCAGCACTATAATAAACATCTGCTTGATTTACATAAATATAGCCATCTTCAATTGTCCAACGTCTTAATTCGTTATCAGAATTGGTATAAGTAAGAGTATCACTGGTGGCACTGATTGTAGATGATTTGCCATCAGAAAATCCGAATGTTATATTTAAAGTGCTAGTGTTGCTATTGTCTGTAATATTAGTTAGAACCTTGTTGTTTAAATCATTACCTATTACGCGAAGTATTTCAGCTCTATTAACTTGATTTCCTTTAGCATACGTACTATTTGTTTCTAAATTATTTAAATCGATAAGTAAACGTACCATGAATACTAAAACGACTGATATTAATGCAATACTTATAATTACTTCAGCTAAAGTAGTTCCTTTTTTATTTAACATGTTTATCCCTCAATTCTATATGGATCAGTAGACGAACCAGTTCCTCCGACAAATCTAACAGTACTAACGAGAGAAAATACCGGACGGATTTGATAAGTTTCCGCAACATTGCCAATTGCTAAATTGCCACTGCTTGATATATAGAAGAACTGATTGTTTGATGTATTAACACGTGATGCTGTCCAATAATTGGTACCATTATTAAGCCAATTGTTAGAGCCAGTAATGTGGCCGTTATAATTGCTAGTATCAGTGGCATAGGCATAATCACTAGCATAAAGTAAGCTAACTTGAGTATTTATTCTGGTACTATTGTTACGATCTTCTCCTACTTCATTATCATAAACAGTTTTAATAGTATCTGTAGTGCTATTATTAGTAATACCGCCGATATAGTAGGTGCTAGTTGCTAGCAAATCAATATTTGTCCCTAAAGAATTGGGAAAAGTAGTATTTAGGTACGAATAAATTTCGGCATTAACATAATAGTTGGTGTCACTAGTAGAAACAGCCATAGCAGTTACGCTTGAATCTTTTATTACTTTAACTCGATCATTAATTACGCCGATGATGCGATACATCTCATCATTAAATAATATATAATTGTTAGGATTGCTGCCAACATAACGATAAGAATTGTCTTCAGCGCCACCGGTTAAACTACTATTGTGATGAACTAGACCTAGTTCACTAGCATGATTAATTAGATATCTGGAAAATGTTGTATCGGATATTTCATCTTTTATTTCATCTTTAATACTATTTATTAAAGTTCTATTACTTACTAAATTATTAACAATAAATAATAATAGCACTAAAAATACCATAAAAAATGAATAAACAACAGAAATAGAAATAAAACCATTTTTATTTTTCATAAAATCACCTAAATTCCTAGTGATACATAATACATATCACAACCATCATCAGATCCAGGTATACATTTCGTAACTTTACCATCCTCATTATATTCTGAATATTCAACAACTAAATAATAACTATATTCTATTTCATTTAAAGTACGTAAATAACTATTTATACTATAGCTCAGATTATTCATTGATGTTTGACATTTTGAAGAATCATCATCAGAACCGTCGCAATCGTTTAAAAAGTTAGAATCTACTAAAAGCATTTGATTAATATTAAAATTATTAAACATGTTTTCCATTGAAGAGCCCATATTATCTGTTAGTTGAGCATCAGTAAACATGCTATCAAAACTTGGACCAATGGTGATAACATAACTATTATCAAAAGCATAAGACTTAATTCTTTCAATATCGGTATAACTTTCTAAAAAGCGTCTTACATAATTTGTACGATATATATAAGCAGGATCGTCATAATAAAGGCGAGTTTCTTCCCTACTTATAATGCTACTATATGAACTATATAAATATAAAAGAGAAGTCGATAAAACAACAACTGTTATAATAGTTTCTATAAAGACAAATCCTCTATTTTTCTTTTTCATTTTATCACCGATTCTATACTATGCACTATAGAAATTTTAACAAATATTATATTAAAAATCAATCATTATAATTTTTTTCATATATTAAGATAGGTGGTGTTATGTATCCATGCGGTAGAAGACCTGGCGGAGGTTTTACAGTAATACTTTTATTTATCTTATCTATTCTTATTTTTTATCAATTAATAATTACTTTTATTTTACCTTTTAGGTGGAATATATTTGTTTTGCTTTTAGAAATCTTCTTGTTTTTCTTCTTTTTGGCAAGAATTATTTGGCCCCATTAAAAAAATAGTTATTTCTAACTATTTTCAGGTTCTTCTTGGCTATAATATGGTCTTAATAAATCTTCTGTTTTGAATACATAATCGATTACTTTACTGTTTTCTCGACATTGAAATAATTCTGTATCACATTTATGAATTTCAGGGGGCAAAGTTATTAAAATAAATAATAACTTCTTTTCGTATTCTAATAAAGGAAATTTATACATATAACGTTCTAATGCTTCAGCAAAATTCATGCTTAAATATTCATGTTTATATAACTTTACTAAATCAATTACTGGTGTATCTATTAAGTAATCATCCCAACTAATTAAAACCTCTTTACTCCCCTTTAAGTAATGGTCTAGCGCTAAATTATTATGAACAACGGCTACTCTAGTTTTGGTTTCACCTTTTATAAGTTCATACCATTCATTTAATTCTTTTTCGCAAAAATCTAAAGCAGCATTAATCTTGGAATAATTTCTTAATAATTGATAATTTGATGGCGAAGAATATATTTCGTTAAAACCAATTTCAAATAGTGTATCATAATAATTTTTTAAATAGCTTACATTACTTTTAATATCCTCATAAATGGCTTTGTATGTATCTTCACTCACTTCTTTAAAATAGCTAGTTTTATTGTGTAAACTAGCTATTAAATCAATTATATCATCACACATTTGTTCTTTGGGCATGCGGATGCTTTCAACATATTCGAATACATTGACATCTCGTCTTGATGCATCAATCAGTTTAGGAAAATTATCAAAACCACGACTTATCAAATAATTATATAATTCACTTACATCTTTTTTCTTAGGTTTTATGATAAAATCTCCACTAGTTGTTTCAAGTAAAGTTGCTTTTCCTTTTAGAGTGTAACGATAAGGCTTATAAATGGCTTTTAAAATTTCTAAGCTTCTATTCATTGATGTCAGGTATTATAATTTTATCTCCGATAGCAACCGTACTTAAATCATTGTACTCTCCAAGTAAGTTTTGAGTTGTATTGTATTTTATGCATACTGATTCGATAGTATCAGTTTCTGTCATTACATGGATATGATATGTTACAAATGTTTCTTCGGCTGGATTAACGGTTTCTAAAATAGCGGTTTGTTCTTCTTCACCAATGGTTTTTTCTTCATTAGTGATGGATTCTTCTACTAAAGTATTCATTTCATTATCCTCCCTTGTTTCTTCAATTTCTTCTGGTTCTACAGATTCTATAACGGGATCTTCTAAGACTTCATCTTCTTTTCTTTGCTCTAACTCTTCATCAATGCTATCTAATATTTCATCAAATGTTTCTCTTTCTTCTTCAACCGGTTCAAAGATTTCTTCCTCACGGACTTCTAAAGCGTTGATACTATACTCAATATTTACTTTAAGAGTATCTTTATCAATTAATTCATAAGTGAAATCTTCGATAGCAAAATCGACAGTATCAGGATCAATTTTAGTAGTTAAATTAACTGAAAATGGTACTACATGTTCAAAACGTTCTTTATTAACACTTACTTCATGAGTTTTATATTCTCCAGTTATAATAAAATTTCCCAAAATTTCTTCTGGATTAGCCGTATATTCATGTTCCAAAGATATGCTAACTATCTCACTAATATTAGTATTAAACTTAATATTTTTAGTAAATGGTATTATACAATTCATAAATTTCCTCCTTAGTAAAATTTATGAACTTTGGGATTATTTATGCAAAGAAAAAACTGATTTATTGTAACATCAGTTATAAACCAGACGATAAGGATCATCAAAAGTACCGATTCCATCAATAAATGATGCTTTAAAAAGAGATATTAGCAAATTATTTGGTTCATTTTAAAAAAATAAAGAAAAAAACTGTCGAGAATTTTACAGTTAACTTCTTGACAGTTTTAGTCATCATAATTTGTCTTATCTTCTAAATTGTCTTCTAATTTATCTAATATATCTTCGATTGTTTCGAGTTCATTTTCATAACTTTTGTAATTAGCCCGAGATAATTCTCCACGTTCATACATTCTTTCTAATTTTTCTTCATAGTTATCTATTTTGTTTTCTAAAGTCTCAATTTTATTGTGCCATTCATAATATAAATTAACCGCTTCGCTGTGACTACTTGGAACTGTAAGGTTGTTAATTGAATTACGTAAACTTACAGCTTCTGCATTATATTGAGAAATAGTTGTACTAATGTTAGAGGTATTTGTAGATGAACTTTGATTTGTAGTTCCTGATGTATTACTAGATGATGTTGAAGAACTATTATTAGTTGTAGAATGATAATCATCATCGTCATCATCATATTCTCTATCAGATTTTATAATATCTCCAGTAGTAGCATTTATTTCATAATCATATTCTCTATTATTGTAAGTAAATTCTACTTCGTAAACCATCAATCCGTCATCGTAATCCATTTCTACTTCACTCCAGGTTGCTTCACTTGCACTAGCAGCACTTAAAGCAATTTCTAAAGCTTTATCTTTGCCAATATAGGCTTTTTCACTAGCACTACCAGAAGTCGTTACATTTTCAGTTGTACTTCCTAATAATAGGTTCAACTCATTTATGGATAAATCTTTTAATGTCTCATAAGTATATAAATTATTTTTTTCTATTAATTTTTCAATAAGTTCAAGTTTGCCAACACTGATTCCGTATTTTTTAGCTAATGAAGTGTTTTTATCTTCAGCAGTAATGCTTTGACTAACAACAGAGATATTATTGCCATTTGAGATAAATGCATTAAGCTCGTCGACAATTTTTTTGCGCAATTTTTCACTTTCTTGAGAATCAGGATTATCAACTGAAATTAATATAGAATTTGCTAATTCATCGATGTAGCCATTTTTAACCATTGAACCAATTAAAGCATTGACTGCAACATTAATACCACTACCCTTCAAGTCCATTCCTTCTAAAATTACTTTTGCATCATCATTATTTGCAATTACATCCAACACTTTTTCATTTTTATTAACTTTAAGTTCAACACTTGGATTAACATCAATACCTATTATTGAAGCTACTTTAACATTATTATTAAAATATCCTAAACCTATAAACAGACAAACGCATACAGCTAAACAGGCACTAAGACTAATTATTAAATTTTTTTTATGAATTTTTTTCTCTTCTTTTATATAAACCATTCCTTTCCTTTTTTTTAAATCATCCATATTGAAATCGGGAAGTTTTATATTATCAAAAGAACTTTTAACTTTTTCCTTTATTTTATTCATGCCGATTCCTCCTTTACTATTTCTTTAATTCTTTTAATTGCTCGGTGATATTTAGATAATGTCGTAGATAATTTTAAATTTAACAACTTAGCAATCTCATGAAATTTAAACCCATTTACTATGTGTAAAATGACTATTTCTCGTTCTTCTTTAGTTAGTTTATCTAATAAATGCTTAATAAATATTTTATCATCATGATTATCCTTTGATACAAATTCTAAATCTTCAATATCAGTAGTTTTTTTACTCTTTCTAAGTTTCATATAAGATAAATTTCTAGTAATTGTAAGTATCCATGCCATTGGTTTATCTTTATTTTCATAACGATCAGCATTATTATATACCGATACAAATGTATCTTGCATAACTTCTAAAGCATCATCATGATTTCTAAGAATACTCAACGCAAAACTATAGACACTCTTATTAATTAACTCATATAGTTTATGTAATGCTTCAATATCATCATTAGCAATTTGAAAAATGTAACTACTTAACTCCATTATTTACTCCTTTCACTAAGACAATGCAGCAAATCTTAATTTTATTGCAAATAAATTTAAATTTTTTATTTTTTTTAATATAACATATTTTGAAAAAAGAAAAAAGGATGAAACATAAAATTTCATCCGGTAAAAATTTACATTGAAAAAGTTAATATAACTGGTATTACAATAAATGATATAAGTAAAATTGAAAGCAATAAAGGAAGAATTGCTGATGCTCTAGAAATTGATATAAGAAAATTATTTGATCCAATAGAAAAAGATTAACAAAAACATGCTAATCTTATATAAACATAATCATATATAGCGGATAGTGTTCTATGCCTTTTTCATCTACATAAATATTAGTATCATATTCAAGTTTTATATATCTTTTAACTGTTTTATAGTTTTCAATAATTGAGTCAAGTGATTTTGCTTGCTTATTATTACCCGATTTTACTTCAATTGCTGTTACTTGGCCATCAATATTTAAAATGAAGTCTATCTCTAACTTGCTCTTTTTCTCGAAGTATGTTAAATATTCATATCTCTTTTTTATTTCTCCTGCACAAACATTTTCAATTATAGCACCACTATTTATTCCATAGTTTCCATCAATTATTTCTTTTTGAACTGCATTTTCATACATAGAAACTAATAAACCTGTATCACCCATGTACAATTTAAAACAATTAAGTCTGATATTGCCAACCAATGGCGCTTCAGGATTTTCCAAATTATAACACATATTAACTATGCCGGCATCTTTAAGCCAATCCAAACTACTTGCATATTTACGTTCTCCAACATTTTTTTCACTATCAAGTATAGATACATAAGAAAACTTTTTATTATTTTTAGCAAGTTGTACCGGAATACTATAAAAAGTATTAGTTATTTTAATTTTATCTGTATTGTCAGCATATTTGGCAATATCTGTTATGTAATTATCAATTATACTTTTTTGATTTTGTAAAACCTTATTCATACTGTTATTTTCTATATAATCAGAAACTATTTTAGGCATTCCTCCGATTATCATATATAATTTAAAATAATCACTAAATTGTTTATTAATATATTCATCAATTAAAGTTTTATTATTAAAAGATTCTTTTAAACAAGCAATTATTTCTTTTTTAACTCCCAACCCCCATAAAAATTCTTCAAAGTCAAGAGGATACATAGTAATTACCCTTTCATAACCTACCGGATATGAAGAGACTTCTTTATAGTACAAACCTAATAATGATCCTGATGCCACTACATCAATTCTCCCATCTAAAGCAAAACTTTTCAATGCAACACGGGCATTAGGGCATGATTGAATCTCCTCTAGAAAAAGAATTGTATCACCAGGAACTATTGGAGCATTTGGAAAAGTTAACTCTAATTTCATAATTAATGTCTTAATATCCAAATTTCCATTAAATATTTCCTTATACTCAGGCATCAGTTCAAAATTTATATAAATATAACTTTTATAATTATTTTCAGCAAATTCTGATACTATATAAGTTTTTCCAACTTGTCTAGCTCCTTTTATTAACAAACAAGGTTTATTTTTTTCGTTCTTCCATTCTTTTAGTATAGCCGTTATTTTTCTTTCAAGCATATTATCGCCCCTTTTCTACAAATATTTTATTACAAAAATTATATATATATGCAAGTTTTTCCCATGACTTTTATCACATATTTGCAAGTTTTTCCCACGACTTTTAGCACGAACTTGCAAGATTTTCTCCAAAATAATAAGTTGTCTAGCAAAATAGACAACTTATTTTATAAACATAGCATCTCCAAAAGAGAAAAATCTAAAATTATGTTTTATCGCATAATCATAAGCGTTTAAAATATTTTCTTTAGTAGATAATGCTGAAACTAGCATTAAAAGTGTACTTTTAGGTAAGTGAAAATTTGTAATTAAACCATCAATGGATTTAAATTCAAATCCTGGATAAATAAATATGTCAGTATTACCGCTACAAGGAACAAAACTATCATGATTTTTTCTTACAGTTTCTAAAACTCTGGTCGAAGTGGTTCCTACTGCATAAATTTTACCTTTAGCATTATTAAGTGTATCTGCCGCTTCCTTAGACAATACATAGTATTCGCTATGCATATGGTGTTTAGTAATGTCAGTTACTTCAACTGGTCTAAATGTACCAAGTCCTACATGAAGTGTTACATAAACTAAAGTTACGCCTTTAGCTTTTATTTGTTCTAATAACTCATTAGTAAAATGTAACCCTGCCGTTGGTGCTGCCGCAGAACCAATATTCTTGGCATAAACAGTTTGGTATCTGGACTGATCTTCTAATTTTTCGTGAATATAAGGTGGGAGTGGCATAGTTCCTAATTTATCTAATATTTCCATCAGAATACCTTCATATAATAATTTAACTATGACTATTCCTTCATCTTTCTTTTCAGTGACTTCTGCTTTTAATAATCCTCCACCGAAAGTTATAATTGTACCTACATGTAGTCTTTTCTGAGGACGAGATAGACATTCCCAGATGTCTCCTTCAATATTTTTTAAAAGTAAAAGTTCGATAACTGCATGGGTATCTTCTTTTTCACCGATTAGTCTTGCTGGAATTACTTTAGTATCATTTAAAACAAGTATATCTTCAGGATTTAAATAATCGATAATATTTCTAAATATAGTTTCTTGAAGTTCTCCAGTTTTTTTATCCATTACTAACAGTTTAGAATCACTTCTATTTTTAAGAGGGGTTTGAGCAATTAATTCATGTGGCAAATCATAGTTGTATTCTTCTATATTCATTTAATTAGTTCCTCAAATCTTTCTATTACTTCATCAGAAATATCATCAATAGTTCTAATTACATCATCTTTAACGCAATCTATTTTTATATAACCATATTTTTCTGTAAGTTCTAAATATGCTTGTTCTGCTCTTTCTAAGTGTTCTTTGCTGGCTTCATGTTGGTCTGCTGATTCTGCTCGGCTTTGTTTTAATATAGCTGCGTATTCAAATGGCATATACAAAAATATGACAGCATCTGGTCTAGGAAGTTCCATGATGCCAAATTCAAGCTCATCAAGTTTTTCATACATTTTTAGTCTTTCTTCTTTAGTTTTTAATTTTCCGCCTTGGTGAGCCATATTAGATTCAACATATCTATCTAATAAAACGATATCACCATTATTTAAGTGATTTACTATTTCTTTTATATTGTATCTTCTATCGGCAGCATAATAAGCAGATGCTACAAGAGCATCGACATTTGTTGCTCCTTCCGGAAACCATTCATCACAAATATATGATTTACCTAAATAAGGTCCGCCGACAATTTTGCCTGTTGGAGTATCATATCTAGGAAAACTATAGTTATATACTTTTATACCCTTTTCTTTACACCTTTCAACAACTCTTTTAATTTGTGTTTTTTTACCGGAACAATCTGTTCCTTCAATTACAATTAACTTACCTTTCATATTTTCTCCCTCACATATTCTACAAATTTATATTTTAAATTATCATCGGTCCTATTTTCGATTTTTACTATATTAAAATCATTTTTATTAAATATTGGAAAATATACATCGGCAGCTGCAGCTGCATCAATTTCTGTTAAATATAGTTTATCAGCATATGGCAAAAATAACTTATAAATGCTTGCACCACCGATGACCATAATCTCTTCATCTAAAGATTTTAAATAGTCTAATAATTCATTAAAATCCGAAAATATTGTAGCACCTTCGATGTTAGTTATACTTTTAGATAAAATTATATAAGTTCTTCCTTCTAACTTTTTAGGTAAAGAGTGATAGGTATTGGCTCCCATCACTATTTTTTTACCCATTGTTAGTTTTTTAAAATTTGCTAAGTCTTCCTTTATATGCCAAATTAAATTATTGTCTTTACCAAGTTCATTATTCTTACCTATTGCAGCAATAATACTAATCATTATTGAGATATTGGGAACTTAATTGGTCCCATATGTTTATAATTTTTAATTTTTATATCTTTTAAATCTTTAGAATTATCGAACTTGTAAAAATCTTTTATTTCTGGGTTAATCCATAGTTCCGGAGCTGGCAAATCTCCATCACGTTCAAATCTAGCTATTTGTTCTTTAATACCATCAATTTGATTGACATAGATATGGGCATCTTTAATACTATAATCAATAGTTCCTGGTTTTAGGCCACATACTTGAGCAACAAGTGATAATAACACTGCGTATTGAGTGACATTAAATGGTAAACCCAGAGGAACATCACAACTTCTTTGATGAACCCACATATTTATTTTACCATCAGTAACATCCCATTCGGTTGACCAAACGCAACTAGGTAAAACAGCAGTAGCCAAATAATCATCTTGCCATAAAGATATTACTAGACGGCGATCAGTTGGATTGTTTTTAATTGTATTAATGATTTTATCAGTAAATCCAAATTTTTTAACAATATAACCATAGGCTGTGCCAATTGTATGGGCTGCAGATTTACCAAAATCTTTGGTAACTTCTTTTTTTACCAGTTTTCCATTTTCCAAAACATTTTGAGTAGCAATCCAAAGACCATCTTCATTTATTTCCCATTCATCCCAAATATGAACATTTCTCTCTTGAAGCCAACGTACATCATTAGACTTTGCTTGATAAATCCAAAGCATTTCTAATATAGCTTGGCGAAAATAAAGTTGTTTTGTTGTAAGGCAAGGAAACTCTTCTTGCAAATCAAAATGCAAGTGATAACTGGGTATTTTGATTGTATTAGTTCCAGTTCTATTTTCAACTTCTCTTCCTTCACTCAAAATTGTTTTACACAATTTAATATAATCTTGATCCCATTTTGACATAGTTTACTCCTTATTCATACCACAATGGATATTTACTTGTAATTTCTAATACCTCTTTTTCTAGATTATCAAGCACTTCTTTATTATCATGATTTTTTAAAGCACTGGCGATAATTTCACCAATACGCGCAAAATCATCTTCTTTTAATCCACGTGTAGTCATAGCAGGTGAACCTAGTCTAATACCACTAGTACGCACTGGACTTTCAGTATCTCCTGGAATGGTATTTTTATTTACTGTTATGTGGATAGTATCAAGTAAATTTTGAGCTTCCTTACCTGTTAAGCCACATGCACTTTTAACATCAACAAGTATTAAATGATTATCAGTTCCACCAGATACGATATGGAATCCTTCTTTTTCTAGAGTTTCAGCTAAAACTTTAATGTTTTTTAAAACTTGTTCTTGATAAGTTTTAAATTCTGGTTGTAATGCTTCATAGAAACACTCTGCTTTAGCTCCGATTACATGCATAAGTGGTCCACCTTGAATACCCGGGAAAATTGTTTTATCAATTTTCTTGGCTATTTCTTCATTGTTAGTTAGAATCAAACCACCACGTGGTCCTCTTAAAGTCTTATGGGTAGTAGTCGTTACAACATCAGCATAAGGTACTGGGCTTGGATGTAGTCCAACTGCTACAAGTCCTGCTATATGAGCCATATCAACAAAAAGATATGCATCAACTAAATCGGCAATTTCACGAAATTTTGCAAAATCGATAGTCCGCGAATAAGCACTAGCACCAGCAATAATCATTTTAGGCTTTTCTTTTAATACTTTTTCTTTTAAAGCATCATAATCAATCATTTCTGTTTCAGGATCAACATCATAGTCAACTATTTCATAGTCCATTCCACTAAAAGACATTTTATGACCATGAGTTAAGTGTCCTCCGTTTGACAAATTCATTCCCATCACTTTATCGCCGTGATTAAGTAATGCGCGATACACTGCCATATTAGCACTTGAACCGGAATGAGGTTGCACATTAGCGTATTTTGCTCCAAATAATTTTTTTGCATAATCCCTAGCAGTATCTTCGAATATATCGATATATTCGCAACCACCATAATACCTTTTTGATGGATATCCTTCAGCATACTTATTAGTTAATATGCTACCTTGTAATTTTAATATATCATTTGATACATAGTTTTCAGAAGCAATTAGTTCAATATTGTTTTCTTGTCTAACTCGTTCCTTTCTTAAAGCGTTTTCTAAAATCTTATCCATTATTTTCCCTTCCCTTCATCATTAACAGATTATCTATAATCATTGCTACTGTCATTGGTCCAACTCCTCCAGGATTTGGAGTAATAGCATAAGCAATTTCTTTAACAAATTCAAAATCGACATCTCCGAGGATATGTCCATCAACTCGTGAGACTCCAACATCTATAACAACAGCACCATCTTTTACCATATCTTTTTTTATTAAATGCGGGTGCCCCGTTGCTGATATTAATATATCGGCATTCTTTGTTAAATTAGCCAGATTTTTGGTCTTCGAGTGAGCAACTGTTACTGTTGCATCCATATTTAATAAGGCTAAACTAAGTGGATGCCCCACAATATTACCACGGCCTACAATAACTACATTAGCCCCAGCAATGGGAATATTATAGTATTCAATTAATTTAATAATACCTTTTACTGTACAAGGTAAAATAGTATCATGTCCCAAATAAAGATTATAAATATTATATGCAGTAAAACCATCTACATCTTTTCTAGAATTAATTAAACCACTGCATTTATCAAAATCGATATGACTTGGTACAGGACTTTGTAAAATTATACCTGTAACACTTGGATCATCATTTAACTTTTCAATTAATGATATTAATTCGCTTTCACTAGTATCAGCCGCAAGCAAATACTTTTCAACAACAATACCAACATAATCGCAGGCTCTTTCTTTATTTCTGATATATATTTTGCTAGCTTCGTTATCTCCAACTAAAATAATAGCTAATTTAATAGCAAGATTTTCATTTTTTATTTTTTCTTTGTAATTATCTAATAGTTCATCGCGAACTTTTTTGCCATCTAAAATCAAAATAATCCCCCACTTTCAAATAAACTCCGATTGTGGTCGATTCCTAAATGTTCATAGGATTTTTCGGTTGCTACTCGACCACTCCTAGTTCTTTTGATAAATCCTTCTTGTAATAAAAATGGTTCAACAACATCTTCAATTGTTGAGATTTCTTCACCGATGGCCGTCGAAATAGTTTCGACTCCGACAGGTCCGCCATTAAACTTATTTATTAATGCTTCCAGATACTCAATATCAATTGAATCAAGTCCATATTTATCGACATTAAGCCGATCAAGCGATTCTAAAGTTATATTTAAATCTATTTTACCATCGCCTTTAACCAAGGCAAAATCACGAACTCTTTTAAATAAACGATTAGCAATCCGTGGAGTTTTACGACTTCTTCTAGCCAGTTCTACTGCAGCATCATCATCGATATTCATACTAAGCACTCTACTTGTTCTTTTGACAATATCAGCTAGTTCTTCATCCGAATAAAATTCTAGTTTGTTTACAATTCCAAAACGATCACGAAGTGGCCCAGATAAATCTCCTGCTCTAGTTGTTGCCCCAACTAAAGTAAATGGTGGCAAATCTATTTTGACACTTCTACTTTTTCCTTCAGTACCAATCACAATATTAATTGTAAAATCTTCCATTGCCGAATAAAGTATTTCTTCAATAAATGAAGGGATTCGATGTATTTCATCGATAAATAAAACATCACCCGGATCTAATGTCGATAAAATGGCTGCTAAATCGCCGCTCTTTTCAATCGAAGGTCCGGTCGCAGTTTTAATATTACTGCCCATTTCATTTGCTATTATATGAGCCAAAGTAGTTTTTCCTAAACCTGGAGGACCATATAATAACACATGATCAAGTGGTTCATTACGCATCTTTGCGGCTTCAATAAATATTCGCAAGTTTTCTTTTATTTTTTCTTGGCCAACATATTCATCCAAATTTTCTGGCCGAATACTTTTATCAAATATATCTTCTGGTCTTAAATCGCCCTCAACAATTCGATCTTCCATATGCTAACCTCCTTACTAAAATTATTATACAATAGAAGTTATTTATTTTCTACTCCAAAGTTAGCAAGGGGTGTAAAAAATTTTTGTAGGTAAATTGTCATTATATGGTATACTTATTAATATAGGAGAATAGATAAGTATGA
>CALVIU010000016.1 GCA_944331835.1 uncultured Bacilli bacterium
ATTAGATTATATTATATACTCTTTTTCAGACGACGACAATAAATTGTCTTTAAATTCTTAACAATTTACGTGCTTAAGCACGTGGCCTGAACCTATTTTTCGTAACGGTCAATATCGACATCAAAATACACATAACACCTGTCACTACTACTTGTTTGCATAACTACTTTATTAGTCTCTGCATCCCATGATAGTACTCCACCATTTTCACACTTTGATAATGTTTCATTAAAAACATATCCATCCTGTGGCCATGTAGTATCACTTGACACTTGATATTCTCCACTTTGATATTCTGTTTCATACATCATAGTAAGGGCATTATTATTTACAATACTATTACCATTTTCATTACTTATAACCACCCTTTCAGTATTACTACTCATAAATACATATAAACAAGTTGTTAATACCAATAAAACACTTATACTAATAATTAAATATTTCTTTTTCATATTCACCAATCCTTTTGATTATTGTAGCAAATTAAACACAAATATCTTGTCGAATACTGTCTACTATTAATATAATACCACAAATGACGCTATTAGGCTATATGAAAAGATTTAAATTTTTTACAAAATATTTATAAAAGGTGAAACAGAATATGAAAAATACAGTATATATCCACAATGATGAATATTATTATGAAATAGTAAGAAGAAATATAAAAAAGATTAGATTAGAACATAAATTAACTCAACAAGACCTAGCAGACCTTACTGGATTAACTCGCCAATATATATGTGATATAGAAAATGAAAATAGAAATAAACATTTAAGTATAGCAGTATTAGGAAGAATTGCTGATGCTCTAAATTTACATATAGTTGAATTTTTCATAAAAGATGATGAATTAAGAGTAGAAATTAAAAATGTATTGGAAGTATTTAATAAAGATAAAGAAAAGGATATAGTAAATTCATAAAATAGTTTTATATATTTAATAGTCGATATGTTTTCCCACAAGAAAATATGTCGACTATTTTACCTTTATATTTTCCTACAAAAAATAAGAGATGCACTATCTCTTATTAATTATCAATTGTCTTCCATTCAGTTGTACCACATTTAGTACATATCTTCGGAGCAAGTATCTTTTTACCCTTTGGTAACTCCATATCAGTATCAATTTTACTACAAAGAATACCACTTTCCGGATCAATATAAGCTATTCCAAATTTAGCATCTTTACAACTATCACATTGTGCATTTTTCATTTAATCACCATCCATAATTATTATGGATATTTTTATCATATTTATACTACATCAAAAAAAGAATTAACATCCTGTGTTAACTCTTAAACTAATTCAAGTTTTACTTCTAAAGCATCGTCTCCACGACGTTCTTTAAGTTTGATTATTCTTGTATATCCACCATCTCTGGTTTCATATTTCTTAGCAAGTTCATCAAATACTTTACTTACAACTTCACTATCATTATGTAAGAAAGCAAGTGCTTTTCTACGTGAAACTAGAGAACCATCTTTACCATAAGTTATCATTTTATCAACAAACTTACGAACTTCTTTAGCTCTTGCTTCAGTAGTAACAACATATCCATTTGTAAGTACATCTTTAGTTAAACCTGCTAAAATACTTCTTCTAATTCTAGTTTCTCTTCCTAATTTTCTGTATTTCATATTATTACTCCTTAAATGATAGTCCTAATTCTTCAACTTTATCAAGAACTTCTTTTAGAGATTTCTTTCCTAAGTTTCTGATCTTAGTAACTTCTGCTTCCTTTTTATTAACTAAATCTTGAACGGTATGAATACCAGCTCTTTTTAAACAGTTATAAGCACGAACTGAAAATTCCACTTCTTCAATTGGAGTTTCCAATGTCTTAGTCATGTTATCAACTTTCTTTTCTTGCATTATACCTGAAATATTACTAATTGAATTTAAATCAGCCACAATATTGAAATGTTCAATCAATATTTTAGCAGCAAGTGCCATAGCTTCTTCTGGAGTCATACTTCCATCAGTTGAAACTTCCATAACTAACTTATCATATGATTCATCTTGACCAACACGAGTATCTAATACTTCATATTTTACAACTTCAATTGGTGAATAAGAAGAATCTATTGCAATAACACCAGCTTTAATTTCTCCCATTTTAGCCTTATTTTCAGCAGCAGGAACATATCCACGACCATTATTAACAGTCATTTCCATGCTAATCTTTCCGCCTTCAACTAAATTACAAAGAACCAAATCTGGATTCATAATTTCGATATCAGCATCTTTTTCAATATCAGCTGCTGTAACAGGACCTTCAGTTGATTTAACTAATCTCAAAGTTTTAACTTCATTAGTATGATTTTTAACAACTAATTTCTTAAGAGCCAAAACTATTGATGTAACGTCTTCAACTACACCTTCCATTTTTTGGAATTCATGCATAACACCATCAATTTTTACGCTTACGACAGCACTACCTGGTAAACTTGAAAGCATTACTCTTCTTAAAGCGTTTCCAATGGTTGTTCCAAAACCTCTTTCTAAAGGTTCAAGTTCAAACTTTGCAAAATGATTGCTTTCTTGATATTCAACTATTTTATAGTCTGGTTTTTCAAATTTTATCATAACATTCATCCTTTCCCTTATTAATTTCTTGGTCTTTTTGGTGGACGACAACCATTGTGAGGAATTGGAGTTTCATCAACGATACTTGTAATTTCTAAACCTGCAGATTGTAAAGATCTAATTGCATTTTCTCTTCCTGGTCCAAGACCCTTAACATAAACATCAACTTTTTTAACACCAGCTTCAACTGCTGCTGCAGCTGCTGCTTCACTAGTTAAACCTGCTGCAAAAGGAGTTTTCTTTTTACTTCCTTTATAACCAATTCTACCAGCTGATGACCAACTAATAGCATTTCCTTCTTTATCACAAATAGTAACTATTGTATTATTATAAGTTGAATGAATATGTGCTTCAGCTTCTGGAATATTCTTCTTAACTTTTCTTTTTCTTCTATTATATGCCATATTACTTACCTACCTTCTTCTTATTAGCCACTACTTTACCTCTACCTTTACGAGTCTTAGCATTTCTACTAGTTCTTTGTCCTCTTACTGGTAGACCTTTTTTATGTCTAATTCCTTCATAAGAGTTAATTTCCATCTTATTTTTGATATTCATTTGAACATCACGACGAAGATCTCCTTCAACTACATACTTTTCTACTTCTTTACGTAATTTTGCAACTTCTTCATCAGTTAAATCTTTAATTTTCTTTGTAGGTTCAACTCCAGCATCACCACAAATAGTTAAAGCCAAACTTCTACCTATTCCATAAATAGCTGTAAGTCCAATACAAGTATGTTTTTCTCCTGGTAATTCAATATTCTTAATTCTTGCCATTTATATCCTCCTTATCCTTGTACTTGCTTATGTTTAGGATTTTCACAAATAACCCTAACTTTTCCTTTTCTTCTAATAATTTTACATTTCTTGCAAATCTTTTTTACTGATGGTCTAACTTTCATAATTTCACTCCTTATCTATTATTCCATTTAATAATCCCACGTTCTAAATCATATGGTGAAAGTTCTACTGTAACTTTATCACCTGGTAAAATACGTATCATATGCATGCGCATTTTACCAGAGACGTAGGCCGTAACAGTATGTCCATTTCCTAGTTCTACAAGGTAATAACTACCTTTTAAAACTTCTGTAACTTTACCTTCAACTTCTATTTTATCTTTTTTTCCCATATATTATCTATTCTCCTGTTAATATTTCATATCCATCTTTTGTAACTAACACAGTATTTTCATAGTGAGCAGATGGTTTCCCATCCATCGTCCTAACTGTCCAGTCATCATCTTCTAAATATACTTTTTTACTTCCTAGATTAAGCATCGGTTCTATAGCAATAGTCATACCAGCTTTTAATTTAGTCATATTGTTATCATCGAAATTAGGTACATCTGGTTCTTCATGCATTGAAGATCCAATTCCATGTCCAACTAATTCTTCCACAACACTTAATCCATGAGCGTGTGCATAGCCTTCGATTGCTCTACTTATATCTCTTATTCTAGCCCCTTCTTTTACACATGCAACTCCCGCATAAAAAGCTCCTTTAGTATTTTCAACTAAATCTCTTACATCATCTGGCACATCACCGATAATATAAGTTCTTGTTGCATCAGCATGGTATCCTTTATAAGAAATAACTAAATCTACAGATACAATATCGCCATCTTTAATAACACGGTTCCCCGGAATGCCATGAACAACTTCATCATTAACTGAAATACATACACTTGCTGGATAACCCTCATAACCAAGCGTTGATGGTACACAACCATTTTTTACTACAAAATCATGAACAATTGTATCCAATTTCTTTGTAGTAATACCAGGCTTTAAATACTTCTCTATTTCTTTAAAAGTCATGACATTTTTTCTACCAGCCTCACGCATTAATTCTATTTCTCTTTCACTCTTAATACTAATCATTAGCAACAATCCTCGATATGTCATTAAATATATCATTTATATTTCTATTAACATCAACAATATGTAACTTATTTTTATTATTGTAATAATCAACTAATACTTTAGTATTATTTAAGAAATTATCATAACGAATGATAAATGCTTCAACATTATCATCATCTCTTTTAACTAATTTCTTACCACAATTATCACAAATACCTGTAACTTTTGGTTTTAATTCTTCATCATTTAAATTATATGATTTACCACAACTACAAGTGAGTCTTCCTTCAATTCTCTTAATAGCATCTTCCTTATCTAATTCTAAATAAATAACTTCATAGTCATCATCTAGTATTTCATCTAAGACTTTTGCTTGATTAAGAGTCCTAGGAAAACCATCTAATATAAATGGTTTTCCTTTTATTCCTGTCAACTTGTTTTGAATGATGTCAATCATCAAATCATCACTGACAAGATTACCTATATCTATAATATTTTTAACTTCCATTCCTAATTTACTACCTGATGCAATCTCTGCTCGAAGCAGATCCCCTGTAGATATATGAATATATCCAAAATGTTCTTTTAACAAATTACTTTGGGTCCCTTTGCCAGCAGCTGGGGGAGCTATAAATATTATATTTCTCATCATCTTAATCTCTTTCTTTTCGCCGAATAACTTCGACTTACTAAACTACTTTCCATTTGTTTATATGTTTCAATTGCAACACCAACAACGATTAATATACCTGTTCCTCCAATAGTTACAGCACTTGATAAATCAAATATTGCTGAAAAGACTATTGGTATACATGAAAGTATTACTAAGAATATACTACCAACAAATGTTAATTTACCCATTGAGTTACCAATATATTTAGAAGTATCTTCTCCAGGTCTAACCCCAGGAATATATCCTCCTCTTTGATTTAAGTTTTTACTCATTTCTTCAGGATTCATTACCATAAATGTATAGAAATATCCAAAGAATATAATAAGTACTACATATAATACAAATCCAGTTGGTGTAGTATAACTAATATAATTATTAACAAAATTAATAGCAGACTCATTACCAGTTAAATTTACAATTGTTGCTGGTATTGTAATAAGTATTTGTGCAAATATTACAGGAATAACTCCAGCAGAATTTATTTTAATTGGTAAGAAACTTTGTTGAGCACCATAAGCACTTGATGATCTATTAGCATATTGAATTGGAATTCTTCTTTCAGCAAGTTGTACCCAAATAATACCTACAATAATTAGCAAATAAACTAGGATAAACAAAATAAAGAAGAAAATACCTAATCCAGTTGAATAAGTACCTGCTAGTACAAATCCATCATATGCTCCTGTAAATACACTTGGCATACTAAGGATAATACCAGCCATAATAATCATCGATTGTCCATTACCGATACCCTTTCTTGTAATTTGATCTCCCATCCATAGACAGAATGCTGTACCAGCAGTCATAACTAAAGATGTCTTAAGCATTGTAAATACGTCTGAGCCATTCATATAAAATACGCAAAGAACATATGCTTGTACAAATGCTATTATAATACCTAAGTATCTTGTAATTTTGTTAATTTTTTGTCGTCCTACATATCCTTGTTCCTTCAAGTCTTTAAAATAAGGAATTATGTCCATTTGTAATAGTTGTGTAATAATTGATGCCGTAATGTAAGGTGAAACTCCTAATCCGAAGATTGAGAAGTTTCTTAACCCTCCACCACTCATGATATTAAATATTTCTAAGAAACCTAATTCTTCATACACAACTGATGCCCAAGGAATAGTAATTGCACTCCCTAAGCAAAATATTCCTAAACAAAACAAGGTTAAATAGATTCTGTGTCTTAAATCTTTATTAGCTTTACTAAAAAGTTGGGAAAACCCACGAAACATCTAAATCACCTCAGCTTTGCCACCGGAATTTTCAATTTTTGTTACAGCTTTACTAGAGAAACGATTAGCTTTAACAGTTAACTTCTTAGTAAGTTCACCATCACCTAATACTTTAACTCCTGAAAGTTGTTTTTTAATAATCTTTCTTTCTTTAAGTACTTCTGGTGTTACAACATCACCATCATTAAAGAATTTTTCTAAATCGCTCAAATTAATTGTAGCATATCTAGTTGCAAAATTCTTATTATTGAACCCTCTGATAGGAATTCTTCTATGAAGTGGAGTTTGTCCACCTTGGAACCAAGCAGGAATTGATGCACCACTTCTTGACTTTTGACCATTTTCCCCACGAGTAGCAGTTTTACCCATACCACTTCCAGGTCCACGACCAACACGTTTTGTTGGCTTTGTTTCTTTACTTTTTGGTAAATTTTCTAATTTCATCTTACAATTCCTCAACTTTCTTGCCACGAAGTTCAGCAATATGTTCTGGAGTTCTTTGTTCCTTCAAAGCTTTTAGTGTAGCTTTAGCAACGTTTACTTGAGTATTTGCTCCAAGTGATTTAGCAACAATGTCTTTAACACCAGCAAGTTCAAGTACAGCACGAGCAGCACCACCAGCGATGATTCCACGACCTTCACGAGCAGGCTTAATAAGTACTACAGCTCTACCAACTTTTGCAGTCATTTCATGAGGAACAGTTCTATTATCTATTAAAGCAACTTTGCAAACATTCTTATTTGCAGCTTGTAAAGCTTTTTTAATAGCTTCTGGAACTTCGTTAGCCTTTCCGCTACCAATACCAACTAATCCTTTTCTGTTTCCAACAGCTACAGTAGCAGAGAAACGGAAATGTCTACCACCTTGTGTAACTTTCGTAACACGAGTAATAGAAATAACTTTTTCTTCTAATAAATTTTTCTTTTGTTCTTGTTTTTGATTTCTCATGCTACCTCCCTAAAATTCTAGTCCAGCTTCTCTTGCTGCATCAGCAAGGGCTGAAACTCTACCATGGTATTGATATCCGCCACGGTCAAACACAACTGTTTTAATTTTTAATTTTTTACATTTTTCAGCAATATCTTTTCCAACTGCTTGAGCAGCTTCGATATTACCTCCATTTGCAATATGTAATTCAAGGTTAGAAGAACTTGCAAGGGTAGTTCCTGTTACATCATCAATAACTTGAGCATAAATACCTTTGTTAGATCTAAATACATTTAGTCTTGGGCATTCTGCAGTTCCACTAACAGTTTTACGAACTCTTTCGTGTCTTCTTACACGAGCCTTATTATTAGCTTCTTTTTTAATCATAACTTAACTCCTCCCTATGCCGCTTTCTTTCCTTCTTTACGACGTACATGTTCATCTTTATAACGAATACCTTTACCTTTATAAGGTTCTGGTTCTCTAACCTTACGAACATTCGCCGCAAATTCTGAAACTTTTTGTTTATCTATTCCATGAATAGTAATTTCTGTATTTGATTCACTAGTAACACTTAAGTCACTTGGTGCTTCCATTACAACTGGATGTGAATATCCAGCATTAATAGTAATCTTATTACCACTAACATTGAAACGATATCCAACACCAACTGCTTCTAAACCTTTACTAAAACCATCAGACACTCCAATAATCATATTATTAATTAATGAATTTGTAGTTCCTTGCATAACATTTGCTCTTTTGCTTGGTTTAGCTTGTTTAGTTAATACAGTGTTATCTACTACTTCAACATTTATTAAATTGCTGAAGTTATAATTTAATTCACCTTTAGGTCCTTTTACATTAACAGTATTTCCATTAACACTTACTGTAACGCCTTCAGGGATAGTTAGTTTTCTTTCACCAATTCTACTCATACTTCCTTACCAAATATAGGCAAGTACTTCACCTCCTAATCCCTTAGCTCTTGCTTCCTTATCAGTCATTAAACCTTCAGAAGTAGAAATTATAGCAATACCTAGTCCGTTTAAAACGCGAGGAATTTCATCCACTTTAGCATAAACTCTTAAACCAGATTTACTAATTCTTTTAAGACCAGTAATAACTCTTTCTTTCTTAGGTCCGTATTTTAAAGTTATTGTAAGTTTATCACCATTACTATGTTTTTCATAAACATAATCAGTGATATAACCTTCTTTCTTTAAAATTTCGGCAATTCCAAGAGTCATCTTCGTACCAATTACTTCAACAGTATTGTATTTCATTTGATTAGCATTACGAATACGAGTTAACATATCTGCTATTTTATCTTGTACAAACATTCAAATTCCTCCTTACCAACTAGATTTCTTAACACCAGGTAATTTACCTTCATTTGCAAGTTCTCTAAAGCAAATGCGGCAAATTCCATATTTTCTTAACACACCGTGAGGTCTACCACAACGATTGCATCTTGTATATGCTCTTGTTGAAAATTTTGGTGTTCTTTTATTTTTAACAATCATACTTTTTCTTGCCATAACGTCCTCCTTAATTTCTGAAAGGCATTCCGAAGCCAGCAAGTAAACTCTTAGCTTCTTCATTGCTCTTTGCAGTAGTTACGAATATGATATCCATACCACGTACCTTAACAACTTCATCGTAATCGATTTCAGGGAAAATTAATTGTTCTTTAATACCAATTGTATAGTTTCCTTTACCATCGAATGAATGAGGTGAAACGCCACGGAAATCTCTCACTCTAGGAAGTCCAATACGCACTAATTTTTCGAAGAAATAATACATATTTTCTCCTCTTAAAGTAACCTTTACTCCGATAGGTTGACCTTCACGAACTTTAAATCCCGCAATTGACTTACGAGCTTTCGTAACAACTGGTTTTTGACCTGTAATCTTTTCAAGATCTTTAACAGCTGCAGTTATAAACTTTTCATCTTTAGATCCGTCCCCTACTCCCATGTTGACAACAATCTTTTCAAGTTTAGGAACAGCCATTACAGTAGTATAATTATATTCTTTCATTAATTTAGGAACTATTTCCTTATTATACAATTCTTTAAAATTACTCATAACTACTTACTCGCTTTCTTAGAAGCCTTTTTAGTTGTTTCTTTCGCATTATTTTTAGCTTCTACTTTTTCTTTTTTTTCAGACTTCTTAGCTTCTTTTTTAATTTCTTTAGCTTCAGCCTCAGTGATAACTTTTACATTTGAAACATGAATAGGAGCTTCAATTTCAATTATGCTACCACTTTCATTAGTCATTCTAGGTTTACTATGTTTCTTAACAATATTTATACCTTCAACTACAACTCTTTGTTCAGTTTTTAAAGTTCTAATAACTTTGCCTTCTTTGCCTTTATCAGCACCAGCAATTATTTTAACAGTATCTCCAACTTTAACTTTCATAAGTACCTCCTATAATACTTCTGAGGCAAGAGATACGATCTTCATATAATCTTTTTCTCTTAGCTCTCTAGCTACTGGTCCAAGAACACGTGTTCCAACTGGAGACTTATCATCTTTAATTAAAACACAAGCATTGTCATCAAATTTGATGTATGAACCATCGCTTCTTCTAACGCCATCTACGCTTCTAACGATAACAGCCTTAACAACTTTACCCTTTTTGATAGGACTATTAGGAATTGCTTTTTTAACAGTCCCAACTACAACGTCACCGATATTACCATATTTAACTTTAGATCCACCCATAACTCTTATTACTAAGATTTCACGAGCACCACTATTATCAGCAACTTTAAGTCTACTTTCTTGCATTACCATAATAATACCTCCTAAAGGATAACAGCTTCAACAAGAACTTCTACTAATTCATATCTTTTAGTTTTAGATAATGGTCTAGTCATTCTAATTTTTACTGTATCTCCTACTTTAGCTTTATTTGCTTCGTCATGCGCAGCATATTTTTTTGAATATTTAACTTGTTTCTTATATAAAGGATGTTTCTTGGAAGTTTCAACTAATACGGTAATAGTCTTATTATTAGATGCACTAACAACTTTACCAATTAATTCTTGTTTTGCTTCATTCATTATTCGTTACCTCCATTTAGTTCTCTTTCTTTAAGAATAGTTTTCATTCTTGCAACGTCTCTTCTAAGTTCTCTTAGTTGAGCAGGCTTTTCTAAAGTACCATTTGCTTGTTGCATTCTCTTTGTAAATAATTCTTCTTTAGTTTCAGTGATTTTCTTACTTAATTCTTCGGAAGACATTTTTCTAATTTCATTAATTTTCAAGAGAATCACCATCCTTTACTTCTTCTTTTTTAACAAATTTAGTTTTAACAGATAGTTTATGAGAAGCAAGTCTCAAAGCTTCACGAGCAATTTCTTCGCTTACACCAGAAACTTCAAACATAATCTTGCCTTTCTTAACTACTGCTACCCATTCTTCAACGTTTCCTTTACCTTTACCTTGACGAGTTTCAAGAGGTTTTTTAGTTCTTGGCATGTGTGGGAAGATATTAATAAATACTTTACCACCACGCTTCATAAATCTTGTCATCGCAATACGCGATGCTTCGATTTGACGAGCTGATATCCAGCCACCTTCTGAGGCTTGTAGTCCGTATTCACCAAAATGTAATTCAGTATTACCTTTAGCTTTACCATCGTAACTTATTCTATGACTTTTACGATATTTAGTTCTCTTTGGCATCAACATTTTTATCAGCTCCCTTCACTGTTTTTTTAGCAGGAAGAATTTCATTTTTATAAATCCAAACTTTAACACCAATCTTACCATATGTAGTATCTGCTTCAGCAACAGCATAATCTACGTCAGCTCTGATTGTATGTAGTGGCACAGTTCCTTCAGTATAACCTTCAGTTCTTGCCATTTCAGCTCCACCTAAACGACCAGACACACTAGTCTTACATCCTTTAGCTCCAGCCTTCATAACATTTCTGATAGCTCTTTTTTGAGCAGATCTAAATGGTGCTCTTGCAGCAATTTGACTAGCAATATTATTAGCAACTAATTGGGCATTTAAATCTGGATTCTTTTCTTCTACTATATTGATATAAATTTCTTCACCAACTAATTTGGCAATTTTCTTTCTTAATTTTTCGATGTCTTCACCGCCACGTCCAATGATAACACCTGGTTTAGCAGTATAAATAGTAACATCAGTACGTCCTTTTTTACGTTCGATAATAACACTAGCAATAGCAGCATCCTTCATATTCTTTTCTAAGTATTCTCTTATTTTAATATCGTTAATTAAATACTCAGGATAATCTTTTTTAGCATACCATTTTGATTGCCAGTCTTTATTAACACCAAGACGATATCCTATAGGATTTACTTTTTGTCCCATACTATTTTACTCCTTTCGCAGTATCACTTACACATACAGTGATGTGACTACTTCTTTTATCATGACGATCAACATTACCACGGCTGGCAAATTTGATTCTCTTGTAAATAGGACCTGGATTAATATAACATTCACTAATTCTTAGTTCATTTTCATTTGCTCCAAAGTTATTTACAGCATTTGCTACCGCTGAATTTAAAACTTTTAAGATTAGTCGACTTGCTTTAGTATTTGTGTTTTCTAAAATACCACGAGCAGTTTCAACATCTTTACCTCTAATTAAATCCATAGTCATTCTTGCAAGTCTTGGTTTAATTAAAGCATTTTTGTGAATTGCATAAGCTTCCATGTTACCTCCTATTTATTTCCAGCATGGCCTGTAAACTTACGAGTTTGTGAAAATTCTCCAAGTTTATGTCCAACCATGTCTTCAGTAATATATACTGGTATAAAATCTTTACCATTGTGAACAGCTATTGTATGCCCTACAAAATCAGGAAAAATAGTAGATCTTCTTGACCATGTTTTAATAACTGTTTTCTTGTTACTTTTATTCATTTCTTGAACCTTTTTCATTAGCGATTCTGCTACATAAGGTCCTTTTTTCAAACTTCTTGCCATATTTCCTCCCTATTTTGCCTTTCTACTTACAATAAGTCTTTCACTTTTCTTTTTACTCTTACGAGTCTTAACACCAAGAGCAGGTTTACCCCAAGGTGTCATTGGGCTCTTACGTCCGATAGGTGCACGTCCTTCACCACCACCATGAGGGTGATCGTTAGGGTTCATAACAGATCCACGGTTAGTAGGTCTAACACCCATATGACGCTTACGTCCAGCCTTACCAAGATTTACTAACTTGTAATCTTCATTACCAACAACACCAATTGTTGCCATACAATTTCCAAGTACTAATCTTGTTTCTCCAGATTGTAAACGAACCATTACATATTTTCCTTCACGTCCTAGGATTTGGGCACTAGATCCTGCACTACGGCAGATTTCAGCACCTTTACCAGGTTGAAGTTCGATACAATGGATTGTTGTACCAACCGGAATATTCTTAAGTGGTAAAGCATTACCAACTTTGATATCGGCTCCTTCACCATTTTCGACGATTGCACCAACTTGTAATCCAGCTGGAGCAATAATATATCTCTTTTCACCATCTTTATAATTGATTAAAGCAATATTTGCTGTTCTATTTGGATCGTATTCAATAGATGCAACACGTCCAGTAACACCAATCTTGTTTCTCTTATAATCAATCATACGGTATTTTCTTTTAGCTCCTCCACCAATGTGGCGAACTGTCATTTTACCTTGATTATTTCTTCCACCAGTTTTACTTTTAGTCTTAAGTAATGATTTAGTAGGCTTAGCCCCAGTTAATTCTTCATTAACTAGAGTTGTCATACCTCTACGACCATTAGTTGTAGGTTTATAATGTTTTATAGCCATTGTTTACCCTCCTAAATCTCAATTGAAGAACCTTCAGCTAATGTAACAATAGCCTTTTTATAAGTCTTAGTTCTTCCTGAGTATCTTCCAACTCTTCTTCTTTTAGATTTTGTATTTAAAGTATTAACACTCTTAACACTTACTTTGAATGCTTCTTCAACTGCTCTTTTAATATCAGTTTTAGTTGCATCCTTAGCAACTTTAAATGTATATACATTATTTTGTCTATTAGCCATTGATTTTTCAGTAATGACTGGTGCAATAATGATATCTGAATAATGTTTCATTATTTAAGCACCTCCTCAATTTTACTTATTGCTGCTTCATCCATAACTACAACGTCAGCATTTACTAAATCATAGCAATTTACTTCATCAGCATATATTACTAATACATTTGGTAAATTTCTAACTGCTAAGTATAGATTTTCAGCATCATCACTTGTAACAAATAATATTTTGTTATCAAGTTTTAATCCTTCTAACATTTTAATAGCATCTTTAGTTTTAGTAGATTCTATATTGAAACTATCAACAACAACTAAAGCTTTTTCTTGTACTTTACTAGATAAAGCACTCTTTAGAGCAATAACTCTTTCTTTCTTATTAATTTTGAATGTATAATCTCTTGGACCAACACCCATAGGTATTCCGCCACCACGCCATTGTGTAGCACGAATACTACCTTGACGAGCACGTCCAGTACCTTTTTGTCTCCAAGGCTTTCTTCCGCCTCCAGAAACTTCACTTCTATTTTTAGTTTTTCTAGTTCCTTGACGACTAGCATCAAGTTGTAAACGAATCATTTTCTTTAGAGAGTCTGTATTTACTTCAATATTCCAAACGCTATCTGTTAATGTTAAATCTTTAACTTTTTCACCATTAAGGTTCTTAACACTTATCTTTGTCATATTTTAATCCTTTCTAAGCAATTACTTGCTTTCTTCTTGAGTTTCTTCTGCAGCATCAGTTACTTCAGCTTCAGTTTCTTCTGAGTTAGCAACTTCTTCAGTAGTTTCTACTACTTCTTCACTAACTTCTTCTGGAGTTACTTCATCAACTACAGTTTCAACTTCGTATTCAAGAATTTCTTTAGGATCACTCTTGCGACTATTCTTAACAGCAGTCTTGATTAACACTAAAGAATTTTTTGCTCCTGGAACATTTCCGCTTACTAAAATATAATTTTCTGCTTCGTTTACTTCAATAATTTCTAGATTTTGAATAGTAACTGTATCAACACCCATGTGACCAGCTAACTTTTTACCCTTTAATACTCTTTTTGGTAACATTGTTCCTAGTGAACCAGGTCTTCTATGATAGTGAGATCCGTGAGTCATAGGTCCACGAGATTGGTTATGTCTCTTAATAACACCTTGGAAGCCCTTTCCTTTACTAGTTCCTGTTACATCTACAACTTCTCCTACAGTAAATACACCAGCGCTAACTGTATCACCAATATTATAAGTTGATTCTACATCTCTTATTTCTTTTAAGAAGCGCTTAGGAGTAGTATTTGCTTTTTTAGCATTTCCCATTTCTGGTTTATTTGCTTGCTTTTCTTTCTTTTCGAATACGCCAAGTTGGATTGCGTTATAACCATCTTTTTCGACAGTCTTAACTTGCATTACTACGTTTGGTTCAACTTCAATAACTGTAACAGGAATAAGTTTACCATCCTTAGTAAATACTTGAGTCATTCCAGCTTTACGTCCTAAGATTCCTTTCATACTTCGTTTTTCCTTTCTTAATTTTCTTATAATTTGATATTTACATCAACACCACTAGGTAAATCTAAATGAGTTAACGCATCAACAGTTTCCTTACTAGGATTTTTAATATCGATTAATCTCTTGTGAGTTCTTCTTTCGAATTGTTCACGAGCATCCTTATATTTGTGTACCGCTCTTAATACTGTAACTTTTTCAATTTCTGTTGGTAAAGGTACAGGCCCAGAAATTTCGCCACCAGTTCTTTTAACAGTTTCCACAATTTTACCAGCTGCTACATCTAATAATCGATGATCGTATGCTTTCAAATTGATTCTTACTTTTGTACTTGACACTTACATGTCCTCCTTTCGCCTATATCTAGTATAGACATACTCCGTACAAGTTCTCCAACACAACTTTTCTTTACCAACTCACCCTAGTGTATCAGTAACCTTGCACATCAACGCAGTCATACGACTATAATAATACCATTAAATTCTATTAAAAGCAACAAAAAATTTGCATTTTTTAGCCAAAAAGTTAAAAATATGCTATTATGTTCACTTATGAACATATACGAAAAATTTAAAAACAATAACTTACCTACTCCCTTTTGGGATGAAAAGCGCAAAACTCTAGAATATGTAAATGTTGGCAACCGCAAAACTATTTTTAACTTTGACAAAGCCGAAAACAAAATAGAAATATATACTAATTTAACCGAAGCTTTAGAAAACATTGCAGATGTTAGTTTTTAAAGCTAAATACCAAACCATAACTAAAGAAGGCCCAAAATTTGTAGTAGGAAAAACACATTCTCATTCTTTCGAAGGTGTTGTTGCTGCCCTATATGATAGTCCTGAATCTTTTAGCATATCCAAAGAGGAAAATGAATTTTACAGTAACCAAGAACTTAAATATTTAAGAAAACTTCAAAAATATTTATTGTTTATTGGTTTAAAGGATATAGAAACTTCTGAAGTTCCATCTTCAAGATACAATAACTCTACCCCCGAAAAATATAAAAATGCCTACATTGGCACCCTTAACAATACCATATTAAATAATATATTAAAGAATAACCTTAATTTTATTGTCTTTAATTACTATGATAACTTTCAAGAAACAACATATAAACCAAAAGAATATCAAGAATTAATCACGGATGAAGATTTCAACTTCAAATTATTCATCGAATATACTCACGATGAAGTAAAAACCTATCAAGAAATTAAAAACCTATATCCCAAAAATAATATAGCAAATAACGATGAAGTTATTGTTAGATATTTTAATATAATTGAAAAATACTAAAAGGTTGATAACTCCCCTCTTATCAACCTTTTTTATTCAACGTCCCCCATATGTAAGAGATTCAATTATAAATAAACTATCATATTTTTGCAGTATCTCTTCATCCACAACACCATCATGTAATTTTTGAGTCATTTCCATTAATGAAATCACTAAATAATTAAGCATTCTCTTTCGATAATTGTCTAAATCCAAAGAAACCATTTTTACATCTAATTTTTCTTCTAAAGTTCTTTCTTTATTATTTTTATTCATAACTCTACAAGATATATCTATAAAACCATTTAAAAATTCTACAAACTTTTCCACAGTAATCCCAAACATACTACTAAAAGCTTCCAAATCATATCTATTAAAAGCTACCCCATCTCTTAGCAATATTTCAAAAACATTATAAAAAGCATAATACAAAGAATTTTTTAAAGACTTAATATCTAAAAGCGTTATTTCAATAGGTTCAACATTCCAAAATTTTAGTTTAATATCAAAACCTCTTTCTTTTAATATTGTCCCAAACATCATAATTTTATTAATTAACTCTAATTCTAAATTATCATTCATTATTCTAAACTAATCCCCCTATAGCTTATAAAGTCATTATCCCGTTCTTTAACCTTATTTATATAACTATTTACAATCTTTATTGCCAAGACCGTATAAAGTTTTGTCAATGTCTCGCCATATTCATCCGGATATTCTCTTGCAAGTTTTCGTAAACTTACTACTCTTTTACTATAACGTTTAAATGTAATAACATCCGTTTCCAACATTTTTTCAATCCATTTTATAGCATCATCTGTTAATTCATAATTATTAATAATTCTATCAATTAAATTTTCTATAATAATTAACAAGTTATCAACATCTAAATCTAAAACATTTAAATCATTCTCTTCAAATTGTCCTAATTCAATAACTTTACCACTACGCAAATATTCTTCATTTATAAGAGCCTTTAATTCTTGAACCATTGGTAACAATAAACTTTTATCTATCATAATATCTCCTTTTTAAAAACTATCCTAACAAAAAAAGTATATTAATTCAAGAAAAAAATTGTTATTTCAACAATAACAATCTATTCTTCAATCAACAAAGATTCCGTATCAGCCATTTCACTTGGTATTGCTATATCCATATAATCCAGAATCGTCGGAGCTACATTAACAAGAGTTCCCGTTTCTTTCAATTTTATTTTATTATCAACAATTATAAATGGCACTTTACTAGTTGTATGGGTTGTACAAGGACTACCATCGGGATTAACCATCGTATCAGCATTACCATGATCCGCAAGTATTATTACTTTATAAAAATTATCTTCCGCTTTTTCTAAAATTTTCCCCAAGCACAAATCAATTGCCATACAAGCTTTAGTAGCAGCATCCATATTACCAGTGTGACCTACCATATCTGGATTAGCAAAATTAACTAAAATAAAATCATAATCAGCATTCATTGCCCCAACAACCTTTTTAGTTACTTCTACACAACTCATCTCAGGCTTTAAATCATATGTCGCTACATCCGGACTTGCTACATGAAATTTATCACATTTATTTATCTTGCCATCGTATCCACCATCAAAAAAATATGTAACATGTGGATATTTCTCACTTTCAGCAATTCTTGCTTGAGTAAAATCAAGTTCACTTAAATAAATTCCTAACGGATGAGTTACTTCAGGTTGTTCAATAAAATTAAGAGTTTTTATCTTTTTATCAACAGGCAAAAAACTAAAAACAGTAACTTCACTCAAATCTTTTACATTAAAAGCATCAAAAGTTTGAGAATTAACAATACTATTAAGTATTTGTTTAGCTCTATCTGCTCTATAATTCATCCAAATAAGAACATCGCCATTTTTAATCATATCATTTGATAATCTTATTGGTTTAATAAATTCATCAGTAACACCAGCCTCATAACTGTTATTAATACTTTTTTCAACATCTGACGAATTAAGTCCCTTACCATTAACAACTAAATCATAATATATCTTGGTCCTATCAAAGTTTTCGTCACGATCCATAGCATAATATCTACCACATACAGTTGCAATATTACCAATTCCATTATTTTCCGCAATTAAATTTTTAATCATACTAATATACTTATAAGCGGCATGAATATCGGTATCTCGTCCATCAGTTATAACATGAAAATGAATCTTAGTAAAACCATTTTCCACAAGAAACTTATAGATTCCTAAAAAATCATCAACTCCAGCATGAATGTTACCATCACTACAAAGCCCCATAATATGAATATCTTTATCTTTAAGCGTTAACAACTTTTGAATATTTTTACTTTCCATATCCGGATTTTGTAAAAATTCATTAACAAGAATTTCTGGTTGTTTTAAAATTCTACCAGCTCCAATTGTCATGTGTCCAACTTCACTATTACCAGGTTGCCCTTCATTCAAACCAACCGCTGGTCCTGAAGCATCCAATAAAGCATGAGGATAACTTTTCCATAACTCATTAAAGTTATTCATCTTGGCAGCCTTAACAGCATTTCCCTTTTCTTCATCTCGCATGCCAAAACCATCAAATATAATAGTTAATATCTTTTTCATAACTCACCTTCATTACGCCAATATAATAACATATTACCCCCTAAAAAACAAGAAAACGGACTTTTAAAGCCCATTTTATCCTACCAATTCCTTTTGATGTAATTTTAATCTATCTGCAATTGTCGTCAAGAATTCTGAATTAGTTGGTTTGCTTCTTTCAAAATCAATAGAATTACCAAATATATCTTCCATAATTTTTAGATCTCCTCTAATCCAACTAATTTCAATCGCATGTCTAATAGCTCTTTCAACTCTTGATGAAGTGGTATTAAACCTATTAGCAATTTCTGGATATATATCCTTAGTTACTAAGTTTACTACTTCTCTACTAGTATAAAGAAGCATTATGCCCTCTCTTATATATTTATAACCTCTTACATGTGAAGGTATTCCCAAATCATGTAAAAGCGAACTAACTTCAACTTCTACACTATAATTATCTGCATATTTTATTTCTTCACTTTCTTCAAATAAATCTACTATTCTTTCTTCTAGTATCTTCATTTCTACTGGTTTAAGCATATAATAACTTGCTTTCAACCTCTGTATCTTTTTAATTGTATAATCATCTTTAAAGCTAGATAATACAATTATTTTCTTATCAATATCTCTTTTATTTAACTCTTCTAACATCTTAATGCCATCAATCTTTGGCATTAAAATATCCAACAATACGACATCATAATCTTCATGATTATTAATTAAATAATTCAAACCTTCTTTACCATCATTGTAACTTTCTACTACTTTGATTACTTCACTACCCTTAAAGTACTTCCTAACACTACTTAACACTGCATCGTTGTCATCTATCGCAACAACTCTAATTATTCTGTTCATGTGTTTTCCTTTCTTACTGCTAAAATATTTTTTCACTGCACATGTCTTCATTATAAAGGATAATCTTACAAAATGCTACAAAAACTTTTGTCGAATTATGTAAATCACCGTAAAGATTTGTCACAAAATGTCGAAAATATCATTTTTGTGCATTTTTTACGAAATTAAAACTTTATCAAATATGTAATGGTGATAATCTAATCAAAGAATGAGGTAAAATACGGAAAAAATTATGATGCTAGAAAATTGTAAAGAATGCAGATGTTGATAATATTTTAATTACTACTTATACCATAAATTAAAATGTGAAATTTTTTTAATTAAATTTTATCAAAAAAATTTCACATTTTAATAATTTAGTGCTATACTATTAATAGGTGATCTTATGAACCAAAATAATGAAATTCTAAGTTTAACAAATCAAAAACAAATATTAGAAACTAAACTTAGTACATTAATCTATGGAAGTATAGAAATTAGAGAAAATAACAATAACAAATATATTTATGTTCATCAAAATGATAATGGTAGAAGTATAACCAAATATATTGGGGAATACACCGAAGAATTAGCAAACTTAATTTTAAAAAATAATATAGAAGTCAGAAATATAAAAAAAGAAATTAGAAAGATTAATAAAGAATTAAGTAAACTAGGATATAGTGAGATAAATCTAGATCAATCGGTAAAAAATAATATTGATTTTGCTAAAAGAAACTTAGTAGATACAATTTATAAACAAGCAATTTTAGAGGGTGTAGCAACAACATATGCCGATACAGAAGATATTATTAATAGTGGAAAAGTAAATAATATGACTGCTGAAGATGTTTTAAAAATAATTAATTTAAAACACGCATGGGAATTTATTTTAAATGAATATGTAATATCATCAGAAACCAATTATTATCTACTTTGCCAAATAAATAAATTAGTTGAAGAAGGATTCTATTATAATGCCGGAATTTTACGTAACATTCCAGTAAAAATCGGAGGAACTACGTGGATACCAAATATACCAATTGAATCCCAAGTAAAAGAAAATATATCTTTAATAATAAATAATTTAGAAACTAATGATATAGATAAATCTATAGAATTACTACTTTTTGCTACTAAAGGGCAATTATTTATCGATGGTAATAAAAGGACTGCTTTAATATTTGCTAATCATTATTTAATATCTCATGGCTTAGGTTTATTAGTTATTCCTGAAAACAAAGTAGATCAATACAAAAAATTACTAATTGAATATTATGAAACAAATAATATTATAAATATAAAAGAATTTTTACTAAAATATTGTTATATAAAAATGTGAAACTTTTTTTGATATAATCTATCAAAAAAAGTTTCACATTTATTTTTCCATTTCCAATAGCATACTTTCCAAACTATCTATACTAGTTGAAGCCCCTCCAACTAAAAAGCCATCAACACACTTAATCTCATTAATACTAGCAATATTATCTTTATTAACACTTCCTCCATATAATACATCTAATCTTGTATCATATTTCTCTTCAATTATATCTTTAATAAATTCTATATTATCTCTTATTTCTTTTTCTTGTGGTACTCTACCAGTTCCTATCGCCCACACTGGTTCATAAGCAATAATTATATTTTTAACTTCTACATTATTTAATACTTCACTTATTTGTTTTTCAAGTACCATATAAGTATTCCCATCTTCTTTATCTTTTAGTGTTTCTCCGATACAATATATTACTTTAATATCATTTTCCATTGCATTATTTATCTTATTTATAAAATCTATATTTATTTCATGCCTATATTCTCTTCTTTCACTATGTCCCACTATTACATATTCTACCCCTAAACTTTTAAGTTGTTCTCCAGTTACTTCCCCAGTAATAGTTTTATCCATAAAAGAAGATATATCCTGACTACCTATACTATACCCATTTCTATCAAAATAACCTAAAAAGGGTAAAGATGGCACAATTACCAACTTTACCTTTTTACTTTCGATTTCACTTAATCTATTATTATATCTAACTATATCATCTTTAACTAATTTATTTTTAAAATTACAAACAAAATACTTCATACTATTCCATCCATTCTAATGCTGCAAGAGTTCCATCAGCAATATATTCTAGTGTTGCTCCACCACCACTAGACATAAAGTCAAATGAAAACCCGAACTTTTTCGCAGCAGAAACAGTATCTCCTCCACCAACAATTACCCTTTTATTACTTTCTTTAAGTATTTTAAATAAGCCACTAGTTCCTTCTATAAATCTATCATCTTCAAATTTACCACAAGTACCATTAACAAATATTATTTCACTTTGATTAATATATTTTTTATACAATTCTAAACTCTTACTTCCAATATCATATATTATACCATCATCAATAGTAAAATCTACTGGTAGTATTATTTTACCCTTATATTTATCCATTAAACTCTTAAGTTCTTCCAATATACCTTCATCACTAGTAGCAAGACTTCCACCAACATCAGCTCCCTTAGCTTTCAAGAAAGAATTAGCAATACCTCCACCAGTAAGTAAATAATCACATCTATCAAGTAATGATTTAATTATAGGTAGTTTATCATCTACTTTAGCTCCACCCATAAATACTCCGAAAGGATGAGGAGTATTCCTTACTAATATATTTAAATTATTTAATTCTTCTTCAACTAATAACCCAATACAATGTGGTAAAAACTTCGCAATACCAGCAGTAGAAGCATGAGCCCTATGCATAGAACCAAATGCATCATTAACATAAACATCCCCTAAACTTGCCCAAAACTTAGCAAGTTCTTCATTATTTTTACTTTCTAACTTATCCGGATAATCCATTATCCTGGTGTTTTCAAGTAGAATAACATCTCCCTTGTTACATGAATCTACAAATTCTTTAACCTTTGCCCCATTACATTTATCCACAAACTTTACTTCTTTTTGTAATAAATTACTAAGTTCTTGACCAACATACTTTAAAGTATTCTTACTTTTATCTTCTTCACTTTTAACTCTACCAAAATGACTTAATATAACTATCTTACAGTTTCTATCAAGCAAATACTTTAAAGTATCCAAACTCTTAACTATCTTACTATTATCAGTTATTCTAACTCCATCCATAGGTACATTAAAATCACATCTAATTACAACACTTTTATTACTTACATCAATATCTTTTAATGTTTTCATATATTCCTTTCTATTTATAAAAACGCATTACTTTTCTTAAAAAGAAAAGTAACAAAAGAATCTAAAATATATTTTGAATCTATTAATCCGTCAACTTTTCAAATTATTTATCATAAGATTACCCTAATCATAAATTATTGCCACGGCTCACCTCGCCAACAAAGTTGGGCCGTGCCTGCCACATCTGCATTTACACGCAGATGTGGCAGAGTCCAATTTTTCATCAATGTTTGTCTTCAACCTTACTCTCTCGTAGCCCAATTTTTACCCCGCTCGCCTCGCACCGTAAAGGCGCGAAGACGAGCCTTTCTTCGCCCCTAGTTTATCTTTAGCGGGTCAGTCATACTGCCTGATCCGCTAGCATATGTTACATCAGACTCCAGATAGAAGGACGGCCTCACCGCATACGTATAGTTCACGCGGCGGCTGCCCACATATCCTGCGCTGCCCACACTGAACGCACTGTACGTATTGCCCGAATTGCGGGAAATTAACCATTCATAAGCGCCTAAATACATCCAATTTGAATCTACTGTTGGTTCATAATTATTTAGTTCTGTTGTCCAATATTCCTCGCTTGCTCCATATCCATAATCACTTACATACATTAGTCCTATTTTCATCGTTTCTTCGTATCCACTTTGTCCTGTACCTACTTCTGTATCGTAATAATCTTTTGCTGTTGCTGATGTATCTCTTGCCATTCCCCCTACTTTCCAACTATGTGTGGCTATTTTACTTTGCCATTCACTTCCTAGTGTATTATAGTATGTTGTATTTAATGTTGTATATATATCTGGTTTCGTACTCGCATCCCAAGTATTACTATTTCCATCATCCCAAACATAATTTCCATAACTTGTTGATTTTATTAGTTTTACTTGTCCATTAAATACTCCAATTATTCGATACAAGTTATCTTCTGGACAACTTACTTCATCTGTTCCAAAACACACATAGTTATTTGGATTTGCTCCGGCATATCTGTAACTATTATCTTGGGCTCCATTTGCTAAGTCCGCATCGTGCAAGTATAATCCATTTTCCCCATCGATGGTATACAATCCTGTTATATAATCAGCTAATATTGGTTTCATCTCATCTTCTTGAATAATTATCTCAGCATCCATTTCTTTTCCAGTATTTCCTTGTTGATCTGAATCAAGATTAATAAATGTTGCTGTGAACTCCCAATTTTGGGTAGTTGGTGTAGTACTATCTGCAGTTATACTATAAAGTGATGCTACTACAAAAGTACCACTTGCTGTTGTAATATCAAATCCGCTTACTGTTTGTGTAGATCCATCACTAGTTATAGTTTGGACATTTGGTACATATGTAAGTCCATCAATAGATGTAACAGGATTTCCTTCTGGGTCAGTTACTGTAAGTATTATTTCTGGTTTATTATCTTCTGTTGTATAAACAAATTCATTAGAATTAATTTTAAAATAAACATAATAAGTATAAGTAGCTGTATTAGATGCATTATTAGCAAGCAAAGTTGCACTTGCTATTGCATTACTTGAAAGATTACCAGCTCCTACCCCAAAATTAAATTGGTTAATATTTAAATCAATTGCATTATTTACATCAAATGTTAAACTATCAGTTGTACTAGTATCAAGATCAACATTTGCGCTTGCCCCATTACCTAACTGTGCTTGAAAATAAGCATATGTTGCACTAATTATTGCAAATATTGCAATTGCCCCAATTATTAAATATTTTTCCAATTTCTTTCTATCAGTCATATTCATCTATCCTTACTATCATAAGTTTAACACGAGAACAACATTTATTCAAGATATTTATGGACATTATACATTAACTATGCTAGAATAACTAACCAAGTGATAAGTATGAGAATAAGAGTTTTTATTAATAGTGATATTGATGCCGAAGAAATAAATATAGAGAATAACACAATTTGTTTTTACTTTAAAAGTATTGAATCTTATAAAGAATTTAGATTTAATTTCTCCTTATCTAAAATATTTAAAGATAACTATAATGAAAACATAAGTTTTTCTGATGCTTTAGGAAGCATTAATTTAAGTAGATTTAAAAAAATATTTAAAAGAACAAAACCGATACTTAGATATCACTCTGAATTATTAGAAACTATTGATATACCAATTATTGTTGATTTAAGTTATTTACCATTTACAGAAAAAATATCGATACTTACTAACCCTTTAGTATCTGATAAAAACCTATTTTTTATGGATGAATATACTACTGGAGAATATATTACTTTAAAAGAAATGATAAATATGTATCAAGCAATTATTCTTGATGTAGAATTTATTATAGAAAATAACTATTCTGAAACTGAAGCAATATATTATATCTATCAAAAATATAAAGAAAGAATATATAAAAAAGAAGGTAAGAAAGATAAATGTTCTATAAGTAGAAGTCTAAACCAAATAATTAAAAGAGATAATATAGTTTGTGTTGGATATTCTAATTATTTAAATGCAATAGCTAGTATACTGAATTTAAATGTTTTTCCTTTATCCTGGAATGATGAGACAAATATCAACTCAGGGCACCAAGAAAATATTGCTATAATAAATGATTACAAATATGGAATAAAAGGTGTTTTCGCAATAGATATTACTTGGGATTCAAAAAGAAGTGAAGAAGATGAAACATACCAAAATAATATTAGTCATTTTTTAGTTCCTATGGCATTTGATGAAATAGAAAAAAAGCATAAAGGACTAGTTGTACCAGCTGATATGCTTTATCATTCTATTTTTAATAGATATAAAAGATTACAATTTTTTATAAAAAGTAATTCTCCAGAATGTATTATTGATGACAGTAAAAAACTTGTAATAAAAAATATTAACCAACTTTATCAAATACTAGATATACCTCCAATTACTCTTGAATGTAATATAGAAGAAGAAATAGCTAAAGTCAAATCATTAGGAAAAGTAATAATTACTCCAGAAACTTTAAAAAATATTATTAATAATGTTACTCCAAGAAGTGAAGATAGCTTGGATAATATGATAAAAAGCAGTTATCATTATCGTCATTATCAAGCGAGTATTGCTCAAGCTAAATTACTTAAAGCAATATTAGGAACAAAAAAATAAATACTTTTTCAATTTATAGAACGAATTTTGTTAATTTTTCGTTCTATAAATTTTTATAAAACGAATTTTTGCAATTTTTCGTTCTATAAATTTTTATAAAACGAATTTTTGCAATTTTTCGTTCTATAAATTTAACTTAAAAATATATTGTTAACTTAAAAATATATTGACATATTCTTGAAATATAAATAACTGATTTTTAGAATATCCTGTTGATTCTTTTAAAATATTAGCTTTTTGCATTTCTGAAATCACACCGTTTAAAGTAGACATAGGCATTCCTGTAATTTCTGCAATTTTTTTTCGAGAACAAATGGGATCATTATAAAAACAATCAATAACTTTTTTAGCATTATCATAAGTAACTTTTAAACTACTAATTTCATTATCTATTCTTTTAGTAAGTTCAACAACCTTTTTAAACTTTTCCTTTGCTATTTTAGCAGTTTCAATGATGGCCTCTAAGAAAAACTTAATCCAACCAATAATATCATTATTTATTCTTACCATATTTAACTTACTATAATATAAATCTCTATTTTTTTCAAAAAAGAAAGAAACATATAAACAAGGATTATCTAATATTTTTTTACTTTGCAAATAAAGAGGAATCAAAAGTCTACCAATTCTACCATTACCATCTAAAAATGGATGGATGGATTCAAATTGATAATGAATAATAGCAATCTTAATTAAATCAGGAGTTTCTATTTCTTCATTATTAATAAATTTTTCTAAATCATTTAAACAATCGTCTAAATCACTAACAAGCGGTGGAACATATGCTGCATTTGAAGGCATTGTTCCCCCTATCCAATTTTGTGATTTTCTAAACTCACCTGGCAACTTATATTCTCCCCTTACACCACTTAACAAAACTTTATGCAATTCTCTAATGAGTCTATTACACAAAGGAAAACCATCGGAAATTCTTTTAATTCCGTAATTAGTAGCCTTAATATAATTTTGAACTTCTTCCCAATCATCCCTTTTTTCAGGATTAATATCTTGATAATCCGTTAAATCCTCTTCAATTGTAGTTCTAGTTCCTTCTATTTTACTAGATTTATTAGCTTCAATTTGAACGTGCATTTTGATATACAAATCAACATTTGGAAGTAGTAAAGAATATGCATTTAACTCACCAAGTTGCCTACTTGCCTCAGCTAATAGTGAATCAAGTTTTGTATCATTCCAACCCCAATTATAATTTATTTTACTAGGCAAAAATGCCTTATAGCCTTCGCCTTGTCTATAACTACCTGATATAAAACTTTCTAAATTCATATAAACCTCCAAATATATATCAACATTATAAACTAAATTAACCTAAAAATCTATATTGCTCAAAACTATTGTATTAAATTTCTAATGAAAAGTTTTTAGTTTTTAATAATATTAATGTTAAAAACAAGATATTTCTTCATCAGATAAATCAATTATATCTTGAATATTTTTATTACTCAAAGCCACCCAAGTTTTGCAGCATCCCCCATTCCAGATCACTTACAAGTCCTTATTCTATAAGGCTTTTTTTATGTCAAACCATTAGGAAGAGTAGCAATTCCTTTAGAAACACTAAAAAATATTATTAATAATGTTAATACAAGAAGTGAAGATGACTTGGATAATATGATAAAAAGCAGTTATCATTATCGTCATTATCAAGCGAATGTTGCTCAAGTTAGATTACTTAGAGCAATATTAGAAACTCAAAAATAAATTTTCCAACTTACAAAACTAACTTATATAAACTCTTCAATTTTATGAAACATAAATATTATTTTATCAGTATAATAATTTATTCCTGCATCTCCAAGAACTATTAAAGTATCTTTTATAGTTGTTTTATTAGCATAACAAAAATAAAAGGCGTCTTTAAAATCAGCATGTTTATCTCCAGTAATGTAAATCATATTCACCTAAGCTACACTCATTGATTTAAACTATCATCATTTAACAAGAAATAATATATGCCCATTATTATAATACCATTATCATCTGTTCTAGGTTTACTTACATCTCCAGTAATTATTATTTTTTTAAATGAATCATTTATATTCAGTAATGATTTTCTTTCTTGTATTTCTTTTAAATCATCTTTCATCTCATATGCTGATTGAATATAAATTTTTTTACTTCCTTGATTACATACAAAATCAACTTCATATTGGGGCTTAGTATTATTTCCATTTTCATCTTTTTTGTTAACTACTACTATACCAACATCAACATTATATCCCCTTCTTAAAAGTTCATTATATATAATATTTTCCATTAGATGACCTTTATCAACTTGTCTAAAATTTAATCTTGCATTTCTAAGCCCAATATCTTCAAAATAATATTTATATGGTGTATTTATATATTTTCTTCCCTTAACATCATATCTTTGTACTTTAGTAATTAAAAATGCATCTTCAAAACTATGTTTCATTTTAAATGTAAACATTACCATTCCGAATTTTTTCGGAAAGACGAATTTTTTCGGAATGGGAAACTTTACTTTTTCAATTTTGAAAACATTAAAAAAATGCAATTTCTTGCATTTTATTGAAACATTTTCTTAGCAGTTCTAAGCATTTGAGCAGTATAACCATATTCATTGTCATACCAAGCAACAATTTTTACAAGTTGTGTTCCATCACTTTCAACTATACTAGTTGAAAGTCCATCAACTACTGCTCCATATTTTTTACCTAAGATATCACTTGATACAATTGGATCCATTGTAAATTTAAGTGTTTCATTTTGATTATCTTGGAGTAACTTATTTACTTCTTCTACAGTTGTATTTTTAGATAGTTCTAAAGTTACATCAACTACAGAACCATCAGCAACTGGTACTCTAAAAGCATTACCATCCATTTTATTAAGTAAATCTGGAATAACTAAACCAATTGCTTTTGCAGCTCCAGTTGATGCCGGAACTATATTTTGAGCACATGCACGACCACGTCTAGCCTTAATTCCTTTTTTATGAGCAATATCAAGAGTTGCTTGATCATTCGTATAAGCATGAACTGTTGTCATGAAGCCTTTCTTAATACCCAAATTATCGTTTATAACTTTTAATACCGGTGCAAGACAATTAGTTGTACAACTTGCCGCCGATACAATAGTATCATCATTAGTTAAAGTATCATGATTTACATTATAAACTATTGTCTTCATTAAACCTTTGCCTGGAGCTGAAATAAGTACCTTTTTTGCTCCAGCATCGATATGTTTTTTTGCATCATCATATGCTGTAAACTTACCAGTACATTCTAATACTAAATCGACACCTAATTCTCCCCAAGGAAGATTCGCTGGATCTGTTTCAGAATAAACCTTAATATGTTTACCAGCTACAACTAAGTCATTTCCTTCAAATGATATTTCATCTTCATGAAATGCTCTATGTACTGTATCATATTTAACTAAATATGCTAAATCTTCTGCACTAGTCAAATCATTAATAGCAACTATATCAAAATCTGTTTGTGTTACTATTTGTCTAAAAGCTAGTCTCCCTATTCTACCAAAACCATTAATTGCAACTTTAATCATTATACTTTCCTCCTATAAATTCTCTTAAAATTGAATCATCTGTTACATATTCCCCAGGAATTGGGAAAAACTGATTTAAAAACCCGATTAATCTTCTTGCTTCCTCATAGTAAATGGAATCAACCCCCACCGAAAGTAACAATGGTTCTACATAAACTTTCAAAACCCCTACTTCATATGCTAAAGCTGTATTGATAATAACATCTGCTTGATGAATATATGGGAATATATATTTTTCTTCTCCATTTCTTACACTTTGCCAATTATCAATCGTCTTTAAACAATCATATCCTCGTGTTCGATTATCCCGAACAATTCTTCTAAGTAATCTTAAATCCAATGTCGACACATAATTATGCATATCGATATTAATTGGAATAAAAGGACTTAAATAAATCCGATACTTATATTTATTATCTATTCCTTCTGTTATTTTATCATTTAAAGCATGTAAACCTTCAATTAAAAATATACTATTTTCTTTTAACTTTACTGTATTTTTAGGATATTCTCTTTTTCCACTTATAAAATTATAAACCGGCAAACTAATTTCTTCACCATTTAATAGTTTTTGTAAATCTTCATTAAATAGTTTTACATCAATTGCCTCTAAACACTCAAAATCATACTTACCATTTTCATCTTTCGGAGTATCTTCCCGATTGACAAAATAATCATCTAAACTTATCTTAATTGCATCATAACCTAAAGCCTCTAGATAAGAAGCAATCTTCGAATTAGTAGTTGTTTTTCCACTAGATGATGGTCCTGCAATTAAAATAAATTTAATATCATGATTACTAATTATATTATCGACCACTTTTGCAATATCTAAACTAAACATTAACTCATTTGATTTAATAAAATCTTTTATTTTACCATTACCAATTGTTTTATTTAAATTACTTATATAAGGCATATGCAAATTTTCTAACCATTTCTTTCCCTTAAAGAAAGAATCAATTATGTTCGCATAATGAACATACTCAGGAACTTCTCCATTACTCCTTACAGTTGGAAAAATAAATACGATTCTATTTTTACCTAAATAAACTAATTCATATTTATTAATACTACCAGTAGAATAAGGCATAATTGAATAAAAATAATTTAATTTCTTATGTAATTTATATAAAGTTGCTAATCTATCAGTAATACTTTGGATATTATCAGCCTTTTCATATTCTTTAAACTGTAGATAATATTTAATCGCTTCTTTCGGAGAAATATTTAATTTCTGAATAATAGCATTTTCATTTACAATTTCATCCATTTTATGTTTTATTTTTTGCAAATCTTCCTGAGTAATTATTTTATTTCCTTCAACTACACCTAGCATCCCTCGTGGAACACTATGTTCAAAACTTACTTCTAACTCTGGAAATGTTTCTATTAAAGCTACTTCAAACAAAAATTTAAGCCCTGCTTTATATATTTTATTTCCAATAATATCATTAGTATTAATAAATTCTGGTTTAGCATCTTCAAAAACCTTAGTATCTAAGGAATATACTTCATTATCTATTTTTACAGCCATAATATTTTCCATCGGAAAATCTTTACTCATTTCATAAAATGTCGTACCACGACTATACTCATGCACTGTTCCATCAGCGAATGTTATTTTCACTGTATCCATTTATATCCCTCTATTCTTTAAGATTATATCATAATTATATTTTTTTTTGAATAAAATTTACACTTTTTTACTATTATTTATCTAGGTGATAAATTTTGAATATAATACCCACAGTTATTGAAAAAAGCAGTAATAAAGAATATGCATATGATTTATACTCTAGACTACTGAAAGATCGAATTATATTTTTAAGTGGTGAAATTAATGATTCTGTTGCCAACATTGTTATTAGTGAACTACTATCGGGACTTAAACACTTTGTATAACCTAAAATAATGAAATCCATTGAAAAATGGGTATTTTTTTGTCAAATTTTTCA